>DNDT01000511.1 GCA_003487525.1 Flavobacteriales bacterium | reverse complement strand
GGATGCATCTTCATCAGGTGCTTCTGCTTCGGGATCCTCTGCTTTTGTGGGTTCTGTCGCTGTCAAATCAATCGTGGTTTTAGGCACTGCAGGATTACTGACTCTTGGTGCCTACTATCTGATCAAACCCGATTCGACCGATGCGATTTCGGAAACAAAAGAAATTTCTTCCGACATTGAACAGGTGGATGAGGCCATTGGAACAGGTGCGGAAAAGGATGAATCCCAGGAAGCTTCTTCAAACAATCATCCGAATACCATCAGCGCAAGTACCGAAAAACCGATATCGGTTGAAATAGAGAAAAAAGAGGTTAACACTCCTAAAACAGATGCCATAGCATACGAAGATGCAAAGGCAACGATACAACCCGTGAAACAAGTTGAAAAAGAAATTGTTCCGGTTGTTACGGCAGAAAAAAATACCGTGGAAAAGAATGAGGTGAAAAAGGAAACCGCTGTTGCCCCGGTTACTTTGCCAAAACTGCTGGCCAGGATCTATGCATCCGAAAAATCAGGAAAGAAACCTTTACAGGTGAAATTTGAGAACAGGGGTACTCAGGCGACTTATATTCGATGGAAAATAGCAGGGGAGCCGATGTACAGTCAGGAAACGGTAATTGATCACACCTTTGAGAATAGTGGAAAATACTGGGTTGTTGTCGAAATAAAGGATGAAGCCGGTCAAAAATCCAGGGATAGCATTGAAATTTTGGTAGAAGGTAACGGTCATTTGAATATTCCGAATGTATTCACCCCCAATGGTGATGGAGTCAATGACAACTTTGTCGTGGATACGGAAGATATGAAATCCCTGCGATGCATTATCGTTGACAGATCAGGTAACGTAATCTATAAGTGGGACGGTGTAGACGGTCATTGGGATGGACGTGACATGCACGGCAGAGATGCTCAACCCGATAGTTATTTCTACGTAATTGAGGCAGTCGATCAAGACGGAATGAAGTACAACAAAAAAGGAATGGTAACGCTTTACCGAAATTAAATTTGATTTTTTAATAGGGTTAAATGCCTGGCTTTTTGCCGGGCATTTTTTTTATCTGATGGAATAAATTTAAAAACGTCGTATTTTGTCATGTAAAAGACAAACGTTTAATCGTGCACGTAGCAATCATAGGAAACGGGATATCGGGCATTACTGCAGCGCGCTTGCTCAGAAAGGAGAGTGATTGTGACATTACGGTCATATCATCCGAAACGCCTTATTTTTTTTCAAGGACGGCACTGATGTACGTTTACATGGGGCAGATGAAGTTCGAACATACCCAGCCTTACGAAAATACATTCTGGGAAAAAAATCGGATTCATTTGGTGCATGATCGGGTCGATTCTGTCGATTTCGGCCATAAAAATTTACAACTGCAATCGGGAAAAAATCTGAACTACGATAAACTTCTTATTGCCACCGGTTCAAAATCAAACAAGTTCAACTGGCCTGGTGAGAATCTGAAAGGGGTACAGGGACTTTATTCGAAACAAGATCTGGACTTGCTTGAAGACAATACCCATAAATTCAACACAAAAAAATCTGAACAACGTGTCAGGAATGCTGTTATAGTCGGAGGAGGGTTGATTGGAGTGGAGCTTGCGGAAATGTTGGTGTCAAGAAACATTGCCGTGAGCTTTTTGGTCAGGGAAAACCGATTCTGGGGAAATGTACTTCCCAAAGAAGAGTCGACCTTGATCACCAATCATCTGACCAAACACGGCATCCGGGTTAAGCTGAACACCGAGCTGGAGGCCATATTACCCGATGAATCCGGAAGAGTGAAAGAAATCCGGACGACACAAGGAGAAACGATAAGCTGTGAATTTGTCGGACTTACCCCCGGTGTTTCACCCAACATTGATTTCTTGAAACCATCCGATCTTGCCATTAAGAGAGGTATTGTGGTTAACAGGAAATTGGAGACAAACATTCCCGATGTGTTTGCTGCCGGAGACTGCGTTCAATTTTCAGAACCTCCCACCGGAAGAAAAGAGATTGAACAAGTCTGGTATACTGGGAGAATGATGGGTGAAGTGGCAGCCAAAAATATGTTGGGAAAGGAAACAGAATACAGTCCCGGACCCTGGTTTAATTCGGCCAAGTTATTCGATATCGAATATCAAACGTATGGAACTGTTCCCAATGAACCCAAAGAGGGTCAGGAGCAGTTTTACTGGGAAAATTCAGATTCGGAAAAATGCATTAAGGTCGTTTTTGAAAAATCCACGGATACGTTCATCGGAATAAACAGCCTTGGCATCAGGCTCCGTCACGAGTGTTTCGATGCGTGGTTGCGGCAGGGCAGAACCGTGGACTATGTCATGACGCATTTCAGGGATGCATTGTTCGATCCTGAGTTGTTTAAGGATGAGGCTCCCTTGATTATAAAAAAATTCAATTCGGATATGAAAAGGGTGATTAAACCCTTGAAATTCAACTGGAAAAGAATAAAGATATGAGGAAATCCATTGTGTATTTGTTATTTATTTCAAGTTTATCGGCTTATGCTCAACCTGCACTGGACGGATTTATGAGGGGGAAGTACAACCTTGATCTTGCGCCAAGTGTGAGTTATGAAACTTACGGTCAGTACTTTTCAAAATTGAACAACAAGGTTTCCGTGAGCAGAACATCCATACCCGTGAGCATGTACGCGGCATACGGAATAACGGATTGGCTTGATGTTCAGACAAGCATACCCTATGTGTACACGGAACCCGAACTTTCTGGAATGCAGGATTTTTCCGTTTATGTCAAGGGAAAGTTGGTTGACCGGCAAGTAAGTGAAGGAGACTACATAAAATTATTGCTGAGTATTGGTGGGAAAACACCAATGTCCCGGTATGAAACACAAAGTGTAAATTCAATTGGGCAGGCAGATACCGCTGTTGACTGTCGCGTTGTGTTGCAGTATTCCAACTCCGATGGTTTTTTTGCCATGGCGCAGGGCGGCTACACTGCCCGTGTCGGAATGGTACCCTCAAGTACTCCCCTTGCTTTTAAAATTGGCTGGGCCAAAGAGAAATTCTACCTCGATATATGGTATGATCAGCAATGGGCTTTTGGCGGCAACGATTATCAGGACGTGAGAGACGGAAAGAAGAACATTTCTTTTAGAAGTTTTGGGGTATCGTACGGTAAATTGGGAATTACCTACTACAAACCATTTGGAAAAAGGAGTGGTTTCTCTTCCGGACTTTCATACGTAATGTGGGGTCGGAACATTGGTCAGGCCATTATAGTATCAGCCGGATTCGTTCATCGTTTAAATTTTAGCGCGGAATGAGGACGCTGCAAAAAATAGGATTTGCATTGTTCCTGGCCGGTGTGCTGGTCTTCATCGGGGCCTTAAGTTTAAGTGACTATGAACTCACCGATCAGTCATTTAAGGCAAGCATTCAGAATGAATCGCACCGCGAACTGATGCAGCCCGTTTTAATCCGGATGAAGGATAAAACGTATTCTTCGAGTGTCAGTTTTATTGCGGATTTCAAGGAAAACTTCAATCAAATCAATGATCGATTAAAAGAGAATCAGGACTGGAATCACATAATCTGGACCGATTATACGTTTGCCATCGTCAAAAACTCTACTGTAGGCGCGGTTAAAGAGCGGGCATGGGTATTTTTCATTGCCTGTTTTATTCTTTCGGGGCTTGGTGCGTTAATGTACCTGCTTCCAAAATTAATAACGGATCTTCCGGGCATCAGGAACAACGGTATTTTCTTCAGTGCAACTTCAAACAGGGGCTGGATTGGCATAAGTCTTGGCATCCTCCTGATCGTCTTTTACATCGTTTTGTACGAGTTTCCCCAATACATTTCGAACTGGGTCATTATGCTGGATCCATTAAGTGTAACGCTTAGTGGCGGGGAAGCGGATCAATGGTTTCTGTACGGTTTTATATATACACTGGCCATGAGTGTCATGGGCGTGCGCATGATGATAAAATACCGGAATAACATGTACCAGATTGTAAGGACCATTTCACTGGTATTCTTTCAACTGTGTTTTGCATTTACCCTTCCACAAATACTTCGGTCATTGAATAAACCGGCATATGATCTGAAAAGTATCTGGCCCCTGGAATACACATTTTTCTTCGATTACCGGTTGGATGAACAACTTGCGGCGGGCACACTTGGTATTTCGATGTTGGTCTGGGGGATAGCACTNNTATTGTGCCGGTATTGACATATTTCTACGGTAAAAGATGGTACTGTTCCTGGGTTTGCGGTTGCGGAGGTTTGGCCGAAACGGTGGGCGACCCGTTCAGGCAATTGTCCGATAAATCATTAAAGTCGTGGAAAATAGAGCGTTATGTAATTCATAGTGTGCTGGTTTTTAGTGTCGTAATGACCTCTGCCGTGCTGTATTCTTATTTTACCGGAAGCTCCAAATTACTGGGGATAAGCACCATGTCAATCCGGGAACAATACGGTTTTTTAATTGGTTTTGCCTTTGCCGGAGTTGTCGGAACGGGATTTTATCCCCTGATGGGAAACAGAATGTGGTGCCGGTTTGGATGTCCACTTGCTGCCTATTTGGGAATAATCCAGCGATTCAAATCCAGATTCAGAATCACCACAAACGGGGGGCAATGCATTTCGTGCGGAAATTGTTCCACCTATTGCGAGATGGGCATCGATGTGCGCTGGTACGCACAAAGAGGACAAAACATCGTTCGGAGCTCGTGT
>DNDT01000148.1 GCA_003487525.1 Flavobacteriales bacterium | reverse complement strand
ATTGCCACACGACAGGTAAAAAATACATGGGAAATGATTTCAGAAGGGACCATAGTTTCAGGGTTCCCAGGCCGGATCAAAGCGTTCGCTACGGAAATCCGAATGCCTGTATGGATTGTCATGCGGACAAATCGAATCAGTGGGCAATGGATAATGTGATCCGGTGGTATGGTCCCAAGCGGCAAGAGAACTATTCGGATAAATTGTTGGTGGCCCTGAATCAAAAAATGGACAAAAAGGAATATGCAGACCTACTTCAATTCATCCAAAAACAAGATCAACCGGCCATTGCCAGGGCCACATTGATTGACTATTTGACACTTTCCGGCGGCGAGGATTTCATCCGGGTACTGATACATGCCCTGGCTGATTCTTCTGCCTCGGTTCGTTATTCTGCGCTGATGAAATTCACCGAAGTTCCTGTCCGTCAACGATTGCCCATTGCATTAAAACACATCGTCGATACACAGAGAGTGGTCAGGATTGCCGCGGCAAATTTGATCGTTGAAGTCCCCATGGAAGAAATAGAGCCATCCGCAAGACAGGGTGTGGTTCAGGCGAGAAATGAACTTCTGGACATGTTGAATGCCAACGCCGATTTTCCATTGGGTCGATTGCAATTGGGTGATTATTACATGCGTCAAGATAGGGTTCAAAAGGCAATCGAACACTATGAGAAGGCGCTCGAAATGGATTATCTGCTTATTCAGGCATATTCAAATCTGGCCACAGCATACAATATTTCCGGAAAAAACGAAAAAGCAGTATCGGTGCTGAACAGGTTGATTGAACTTGAACCGGAATATGGAAGAGCGTATTATTTGCACGGCTTGCTTATGCATGAACTGGGTAATGAAACAGATGCCATCAATGATCTTGAACAAGCCATACGGTTTGATGCGGGCAACTTCAGGTACTATTACAATCTTTCGAATATGTATTTGCAAACCGGGAAATTGAAAGAGGCTGAAGAGACCATTGACAAAGGTCTTAAGATTGAACTGTCGTCCGGAGATGGTCGGCATTTGCTCGAAGTTATCCGTCGGAAGAAAGGGGAACACTAGGTCACGCTCTCACATTCCTAAAGAATAAGCCTGACTCCACCGAGCTGCTCAATTCTGTATGGAAACCGGTCACCGGGAGAACCGATAAACATGAAGTTTACAGGAATATTCCATTCGGCGGACAGACGTTGAATCAGGTCCGGGCCGAAATCGGCTTCCAATGGAATGAATACAATTCTGATTGCGGGATATTCCCTGTTCAAAACATCGATATCCGAAAGAAATCGATCTGTCGCTTTTTCACCCTTTTTAAACGCGGCTACAACCCGTAATTTCCGGGTGTGTTCATTGTTCTGGATGTATAGCATTACTTTATTCAGGGTTGCGACAGTGTCATTTTTGGTGAAGTAAACAAATTCCTGAGCGTTTATTTTACTGACCAACCTCAAAATCTTGGTATTCGACTTATGCAAGGTTATTTGAACCGGGGTGAGCATGTAGTTAATAATCTGAAGCAATAATTTTAACAATAAAGTTCTGTTCAGCATGATGGTAACAGCCAGGGTAGTCGGGATAAAATACTCCAGAAAAACCCCGAAATACGCCGGATTTAATATCACGTTTCCCGCAATGGCAATGATGACGGCTGTAATTGCAATTAACAGAGAAAATCCGGATGACCGTTCCGGTCTCGGCAAGTGTTTTCTCCTGACTTTTAGCAGAATATTGCCAATTCCGAACAATACCATAACGGACAAAAAGGCAATGGTGTATACCCCTGCCAGCGCACTGAGTTTTCCTTTTGTCATAAATAGAATGGAGGTGCACAGCAAGAAGAACGTGATGGGTATCCGGTATGAGCTCCCTCTTTTATTCTTTTTTAGAATAATTACCGCTGCTATATAAATCTTTCGATTTTTCTCTACCAGCCCGTTTACTCCGACAAAGGAGGTCAGAACAGCACCGCTGAGCACCAGGGTTGCGTCAATGGCAATTAAGGTGGACAACCAGTAACCACCCGAAAGCTCGCCCATGTATGATAAAAGGGCTTCCTGATTTTCGGCTATTGCATGCATCGGAATGACTGCAAGTGCCAAAAATGCCATAAGGGGATTAAAAAATGTTACCACGATCCACATGTTTCGCAGGGTTTTCGGAAAAACCCCTTTTTCCTGTTCTTCTACGTAATTGGCCGAACTTTCAAACCCGCTTATTCCGAGCATTGCTGCTGAAAAGCCAAAAAACAGCGCATGTGTGATGCTGCCCCCGGCTACAGGCAGGTTATTGTTTTCGGTAAAAGTCGCCAGTCCATATTTTATTAAATACAAACCCGTGAATGCCGACAATAACAAGAGGGATGCAATGTGAAAGACGAAAATGACAATGGCAACCTTTGAGGATTCCCCAATTCCGATTATGCTCAATCGCATGAAAGCCGCGAGGAGTAAAACAGTTGTGAGCAAAATGGGTAATCTGCCAAATAGAATGTGCGCGTATTGCATGGCTTCATTGGCTGAAATTACGGCCGTAGCCATATAGGACAACAGTGTCAGCGTGGCTGCCAGCGAAGCAATGGATTTGCTGGTGGTATTTAACAGCGCGTTGTAAGCACCACCGTTCATCGGAATGGCTCCAACCACCTCCCCATAGATTTTTCGAAAAAGAAAGAGCACGACACCGACAATAAGTAGGGCAATCCAGGCGTATTGTCCGGAATAAATGATGGCCAGTGCTGAAACATAGAGGCAGGATGAACTTATGTCATTGCCTGAAATTGCCGTTGCAGCAAACGCGTTTAGTTTTTTTGGTCGGATGGAAGACAAAATCTTATTGTTGNNATTGACCGCTTTTGTTTCCATAGTTATCGTGTGTGAAATAATTATAGGACAAACGTTTGCCAAATCAGGTACAATGTTCATCAATTTTACGGTCATCGTCAAATTTGTTCCGTTTGATTTTGAACTTAACGGTGAAAAAAGTCCCCGGGAGATTCAGGGACTTTTAACGCTAATTGGGTGAATCACTTAATTCACCTCCAGATTTACCATAACTCCATTAAGCAATCCGTCCCTTTTTGCGATGGTAAAGGCATAGGTTGCGACCTTGTTCGGACCATGTTCAATACACCGAAATTGTTTTGGAGAATTTCCAATCCAAACACAAAACTGTTCAAAAGAAATTTTACTGACCGTTCTTGCTATCCGTTCTTCAAATAAGTTTGCTTTGATGTCCGAATTTGATTTTTACGCCTGGATTGGCCTTCCCCTGATTATCATGGTATGTCGTGTCGCCGACGTTACCCTGGGAACCATGAGGATTATTCTCGTAACCAAGGGATATCGGAAAGTAGCTCCAATTGCAGGTTTTTTCGAAGTGTTAATATGGATTTTTGTGATGACTCAGGTCATAAAGCATGTCGATAACATTGCCTGCTATTTTGGCTGGGCAGCCGGATTTGCCACCGGGGTTTATATTGGCTCATGGATTGAAAGCAAGATTGCACTCGGAGTGGTTATCATTCGAATGATCATTGGTAATTCTGCCGAAGAATTGATTGCAGGTTTGAAAGCCGGCGGCTTCAGTGTTACCTATGTTGAAGGAACCGGCTCCAAAGGACCTGTAAAAGTACTTTATACGGTTACGCAAAGAAAACTGCAGAACAACGCGGTAAAAATCATTCGTGATCACAATCCTGCGGTATTGTATACCATCGAAGACCTGAAAAGTGCTCATCAGGATTTTCTGGGTGTTCCTACTACCGGAAGCATGAGAAGAGTTGGGAAGTGGAAGTGATTTATAGGGGAGAAGGGGAGTTGGGAAGAAGGGTAGGGAGTCATTCAGACTGAACATTTTCAAAAAGAGTATCTTTAATCTTCCAAGTAAATGAAGACGTTTCAGCACATAAAAATTGACAAAGAAGGCAAGCGTTTCAAGCGCCTTTATTAGCTGTTTGGGATAATTCCAATGAGCGACGGTTGGAAAAAACTCCCGGAAATTTCGAAAATAGGATTAAGTAAGGTAAACGTCAGTCAGACCTTTCATTCGGCCAGGACCATGGGTAATTCATCCACGATATACAACAAGATGTATGTCGTGTATTTATTGGGTGAGTCAAAAACGATCCGCATCGATGCCGGGAAATTTTCGGAGATGGAAGAAGCAAGAATGGAAGCGACGGACGTTGCGGAATTCTTCGGTGTTAAATTGCTGGATTTCACCGGAAATACTTGATTCTGAATTCTTTATTATTCATGTAAATTCAATTTTTTCTTTGCCCGGTATCGGCCTGCCATTCGTTTCGATCGCGTATTTCTCAAGATTAAAACCATTCTAAGATTGTCCTTAAATGCTATTTTTGGACGCTTATGAAATCAAGCCTGGTCCTTCAGCGGTTTATTCTTGTTTTGTTCCTGGTATTAATCACGGTACCCGGTATTCAGGGAGTCACCAAAATTCTCAATGTGCGGAGTCTTTTCGGTGTCATTCCTCCAAAACAAAAAGTTGAACTTTCGCTGATGTCATGGATGGATGGGCTATATCAACCATACATGATTGAAATGGCCAAGGACAACATCGGTTTCAGACCATACCTGGTCAGGCTTTCAAACCAAATTAACTATTCCATTTTTGATCACTTAACATCCATATATGTGGTTCGGGGAAAACAGGACTATCTGTATGAACTCGCCTACGTCGAAAACGCAATGGGAAAACACCTGATGCATGCAGATACATTAAAAACAATTGCACGTCGCCTTTCGCTTATAAACGAATACTTGAAAAGCCGCTCGAAACAAATGATTGTGATCATTGCCCCGAACAAGGCGCGCTTTTATCCGGAGTATCTCCCCGACGAAAGTGTATCTTTTCCTGAGGTCTCCAATTATTCGAATGTCAAAACGTATTTTGAAGGTGAATCACTGCCCGTACTGGACTGCATCGAAATTTTTGAAAAGGAAAAAGCAAACGCGAAATACCCCCTGATTGGAAAATGCGGTTCACATTGGAGTATGTACGGATCATCTGTAATTGCAGATACCCTGATGTCGAGATTGCAGAGTCAGTCGGATCAATTGATAAAAACGTTCCGCATCGGCGAAATTGAAACAAGCGATGTCACGCGTGCAACGGATGGTGATTTGAACGGACTTGCCAATTTGATGTTTGACATTCCTTCAGGCACATTGGCGTATCCAAAACTCGAACCAAAGGAAGGGGGCAAGAAATTGAGGGTCCTGGCCGTCGGAGATAGTTACTACCTGTCATTCATGCACAATGGATTGGTCGAGACCTGTTTTACGCCCAACTCATTGATGCTCTATTATTTTAGCACGGTGTACGAAGGTTGTGAAGTATCAGACAAAAAACTTAGCGACATTGACTTCAATGCGTTGCTTGAAGATGTCGATGTGGTTTTGCTGTGTTCCGCTGAACCCAATACGGACATTGCCTATTACGAATTCACTAAGCGTTTCGAGCAGTTAATCCTCCATAAATAGGCATGGTATTTAGCTCGCACATATTTATTTTCTGGTTTCTGCCGCTGTGCCTGATCTCATACATGCTCGTTCCGAAAAAAGCAAAGAACAGCCTGGTCTTGTTCTTCAGCCTGGTTTTTTATGCCTGGGGTGCACCGAGGTTTGTATTGATATTGATCGGGAGTTCCCTGGTTGATTTTTACCTGGCGAAGGGAATGGTTAACAACTACAGAAGCAAGTTGTTGATCAGCATAGGGGTAACGCTTAATGTTGCACTTCTTGCAACCTTCAAGTACCTGAATTTTTTTATTGAAAATGTCAATTTCATGCTCATGCAGTTTGGGATTGAAGAAGTTTCATGGACAAGTGTTGCGCTGCCAATCGGCATCTCCTTCTTTACCTTCCAAAAAATAAGCTACCTGGTGGATGTATACCGCGGAACGTGCAGACCGAGACAGAGTTTTATCAACTACCTGCTTTTTGTATCCCTCTTTCCGCAGTTGATTGCGGGTCCCATTGTCAGGTACAAGGATGTAGCCGACCAGATTACCGACCGGTTTGCGTCCGAAAATGCCCGGGAGCGTTTCAACGGAATCTTCCGATTTGTAATTGGTTTGGCAAAAAAAGTACTGATAGCAAACGTTCTGGCCGAGCAAGTAGACAACATGTTTGCCGAATCGAACATTTCAGACCTGGGCACAATCTCGGTCTGGATCGGTATGTTGGCTTATTCTTTCCAGATTTACTTTGATTTTTCGGGTTATTCGGACATGGCCATCGGACTTGGTAAAATGATCGGATTTACCTTTCCCGAGAATTTCAACTACCCGTACATTTCAAAAAACATTACCGAGTTCTGGAGAAGATGGCACATGACGCTTGGCACCTGGATGAAGGACTACCTGTATATTCCCCTGGGCGGAAACAGGAGTTCGGTTAAGCGCACCTACATTAACCTCTGGACCGTTTTTTTTATATCCGGCATCTGGCACGGAGCATCGTGGAACTTCATGCTCTGGGGTATTTTTCACGGCAGCATTCTGATTCTCGATCGATTGTTCTTAATTAGGCTCACTTCTAAGTTACATTCCGTTGTTCAGGTTTTGATAACGTATTTTTTAACCCTGATCGGATGGGTGCTGTTCCGGTTCGAAAACGCGGCAGACTTTAAGTTGATTTATTCCAGGATGTTCAGTTGGCAGTTGGACACCACACCACTCGAACCTTCCAACAGATTTTACGCGATTCTGATTTTGGCTGCCCTTTTTGCCTTTATGGGAATGAGGAAAAAGGTTGAAACGGCTACAAATGGATTGTATCAGCCTTCACTCGGTCCAGGCACGACTATTTTCAAAAGTCTTACCCTTATTCTGATTTTTATCCTGTGTGTAAGTGAACTGACGGTATCGGGTTACAATCCCTTTATCTATTTTAAGTTCTGATATCTGAGCTATTATGAGGTGAATTAAGGCTGACCCTGTACCTCATCTTTCCCTTTCTTCGCTTTTTTTCCAACCCCTACCGGTATGTTGACTTTTACAAAAAACGAACTGTTTGTGGTTCCGGGCCGATCTTTGTAAACGTCGGTCAATCCATAGTAATACTTGGCGCCAAAGGTCCAGCCGGTGCCTCTGAAAAGCTTGTAACCTACTCCCGCCATCAGTCCTGCATCCAGTCTGTTTATTTTTTCGGTATTGTATTCTCTGATCGCGACTTTCCTTCCTTCGAGATCCGAATTGAACTGGACCCACGAATTGTACATTAGTCCCAGTTGAGGACCTAATTCCGCATATATGTGATTTTTAAACTTGTATTTTGCGAGGATGGGGACTAAAAAGTATTTTAGAGTCTGACTGTATTCACCTTCAGCATCTATTGAAGGATCGTCTATGTCAGGGTAAATGGTAGCTCCGAGAAATTTCAAATCATTGTAGGTAAGTCCATCCACCCCCAATTCGGATTTTACAAGCACACCGGTGTAAATTGACCATTGATTTTTCATGCGGATGTCAAAATAAAAACCCAGATTCCACAACCTTGAATAATCATTTCCTTCCATAGCCGAAATCATGGCCCAGTTAACACCTCCTTCCAGTCCGAATTCCAAACCATCCGAATTTAACTTGTCACCCAATAACAGGGTAATTAATATCTGCGACTGAGATTGAAAACTAGCCAGCGAAAGAAATAGAATGACTATTAATCGTTTCATAGTAAAATGAATATGCATTTTCGGGCAAGTTAGTCAAAGAATTGCTTAAAAAATACAGCGATTAATAATTAATATATGCTACTTGGATCCGTTCGGTTAATCAATTGTGTAGTTGAGATTTTAGGTACTCCGTTCATCCGTAATTACGACCGTTCATAAGGCTCGGTTTTCTAATCTAAGTCACTGGTCACCAGATAATACCGTTTGTCATATTTGCATGAGAAACTGAGAAATACGGGCCTAATTTTAGTTCAGAAACCAACAATCTGATATCATGAAAACAAAAATCCTCTTGCTGACATGCTTAAGTCTCTCCGGATTATTTGCAACTGCCGGGAGCAATGAAAACGCTATGTTAAAACCCGGTGATTCGTATACGTATTATCACTATTTTTTTAACGAGTCAAACTTTGAACCTGGCCTGAGTCCGGGAAATGGAATCGACTGGCTTTTTCAAAACACACCGGACGAAAGTGCCTTTGTGGTAGAAGTTAAAGATGCCTCAGCGCACCCCGATGCAAGTAATTTTCCGAGCGCCGATCTGGTCATCACAAATGACTTTTTTTCAACGGATTACCTGGGTGCCCTCAACAAGAACTATCATTTCATTCAGAGTACCAGCAATAGCTTTGTGAAGTACGGGCGGGTTGATATCGATGAAACAACAAACAATACATACGTGAATATTTTTAACAATCCCGAGATACAGGTGGTATTCCCGCTCGCAGTAGGACTTAATTCACACGATAATTGGAGTGGGGCTTATTACGTACCCGAGCGCAATGGCTCTGTTTATTGGTCAAACGGATCCAACACGTACGAAGCAACCGACATCGGAACCATTTCCATTAACGGAAAAATCATCGATGACGTCACGCGTGTCGTTCGAAGACGGGTTTATGCCGAAAACGCCGCTTTCATAGATTTTAAGTTACACGATGTGACTTATTATGAATGGTACGTTGAAGGAATGGCGTTTCCGATTGTAAGTCTCATGCATAAAAAAGGATTCAGCGGAAATCCGGATGAATTTGAAGGATACTTTATTGACAATGCTCATTTGGCAACTGTCGGGATAAACGAGGCCAAAAATGACATTTCCACCCTTCAATTGTATCCAAACCCCAGCAATGGAGAGATCAATATACGATATGAACTGTTCAATCCCTCTTTCGTCGAGATTTCTGTTTACAATACGAATGGTGTCAAAGTTGAACGAATTGTCGAGACGGAACAGGATGCCGGAGAATATCACATTAATCAACGACTCAATCTCTCTTCCGGAATGTATTTAATCAATTTCAAACACAACGGCCGGTCGGAAACAAAAACGGTTGTAATAAACGATAGGGTTTAGATCAGGTTTCAGCATGTCGCCAGACATGCGCCTTTAACAGAGCCATGCTTATTTCACTTGTGGAGGATGGTGTGACGAGTAGGGCACTGAATAAAAAAGGCTGCGAATTTTTCGCAGCCTTTTTCTTTGGAATATCCCGTTTATTTTCGGATAATCAGCTTTTGTGTAATACGCTGGTCCCCGGATTTTACTTCAACAAAGTACACTCCATTCTGTAAGGTGCTAACATCCACTGAGTGTTTACCGTGAGCAAAATTGCTCCTGGACACAGTTTTGCCAAGTACGTTGAACATCGTAACGGTTACCGGCTTACCGGATGCAATATCGAGCCAGATTTTATCGCTGCCCGGGTTGGGGTAGATGTTAACGGACAAACTGCCAATTTGTTCATGATGCACAATTCCCCCAATCAGGTCAATTCGGTGATGTTCGGTGTTGGTGGTTATGGCTTCATTAAAATCAAAGAATATGTGCGCCGTGTTTTCGACTACCGTACCGAACGGTAAATTGGGCAACTGACCAATGGTAAAGTTGATCGATCCATGGCTCAGTTCTTCGTTTGTTGTACTGTCTGGAAGGTTTATATCGAGGAATTCAAACTTGAGGACGCGTCCGTCTATCAGGTAGAAATTAAACGGATGTGTTGCGCCGTTAATCACGAGGGACTCGATGTCGAGTTCTTTGGGCAGACTGTCGTGAATCACCACCTTATAGGCTGTGTCGTTTCCGGTATTCTGGAATCGGATGGTGTAATCAAGAGATTGGCCTCGGGCAATGATTTTATCCGGACCCAGTCCGACCGGAAGACCCGTTTTATCATTGGGGTCAATTGAATTTCTGACTGGCAGGCAGAAGGTTTTCAGATTGTTCGCCGGATTGTTATCCCCGGCTATTGGTTCCACAATCATGTCGATGCATATGGTGTCACCTACCGTCGCTGAAGAATCTGTCATGACATACACCACGTGAAAGTTGGACCAGTGTTGATTGCTGTAGAATGAGACATTACTGAAGTTCCAACTAAGTGTGTCTCCGCTTACGACAGGTGGTAAATGATTTGACGGAGTGTACGAATAACTGATCCTGGGATCAGATAAAATGATGCGAATCCTTCCACTTTTCGGCATACAGGAAAGATTGTATGGCCTGACAGATATGGAACGATTAAAACCGGGTCGCAATATTCCCGAAACACCTCCGGTTAAATCGAAAATTGATGAATTGCAACTCATTCCGAAATTCTTTGAATTGGCAGGAGCCCATACATTGCTGTACCCTCCGACGGGGCAAAAGTTGGGGTAATAGGCCGAATGTATACTGATGTCGTACATTTTAGACGTTGGTACGTCAACACTGTAGTTTCCCTGAATGTCTGCATGCCCGTAATAGACATTGGGGGGTGACGACTTGTCTTTCACCTTTATCCATGCAAATCTGAGATCTGGTTCTGAAACATCTTTAACGCAATTGTTGTTTCCGTCAAAAAAAACATTCCCCGAAATCGTACCGCAAGTTACAACGTTGACACTGTTCTTACTAAGATAAGTATCGGTTTTAAGGTCTGGTGCCACTGCCATTACAAAAACCTTGTAATTCCCTACGGTGGTGTACTTGTGACTGAAATATACATAGCAGAAATTGGTTCCGCTGCCGTAAATGGCAAAATTTTTAATATCGGTGATTCCGTCGCCGTAATTTATTATCACTTCCACCGAATCTCCCTGGGTGTAACCGGAGAGTGAAATGGGAATATAAAAATTTGTCTGGTACTTGTTAACGCAATAGGTGGGTGAGACAGTTCCTGAGTCAATGTTAATGGAATCGATTTTAAATGTTGTCTGAGACTGAATAGCAGCGGAAAGTAGCAGGAATAATCCAAGTAACAGGGTGGTTTTTACAGTTTTCATTTCCTTATAATTTTTAATAAGATGCTCGGTGAATCATGTCCTCGTTAAGCATGGTCAGAAATACTTTCATCTTAGGGTTTACAAAAGGTTGACTGATAAAGTAATTTGTAGTATAGACGCACACCGTGAAAAAAGGTTGTTTCCACCCTGGGGGATTTTTATTGACAAATGGTTGAAAGTGCCTGTATCCTTTTAAGTACAAAGGGTTATGGACATTATAAAACAATAGGAATTTGGAGAGAGGAGGGGGCGAACGAACCCCACAGGGATTAAAAACTACTTAAGCAGGTATTCTTCGACAAATTCCCGGATACATCCATGACCTCCATTTGTTTCGAGTACGATATCTGCAATACGCTTAACCGCCTTTGAACCATCGGAAGGGCATGCAGAAACTCCCACTGCCTGCATAACAGGGATGTCGTTTAAATCGTCTCCGATGTAGGCAACCTGATTCATGTTGATTCCCATCGCGTCAACCCAGTTTGACAAAACGTCTATTTTTGGTTCCTTACCGACGTAAACCCGTGTTATTCCCAGAACCGAAGCCCTCGTTTCAACAATCCCTGCATGATGACCATGGCTAATAATACCACTCTCAATGCCCCGATCCCGGCACATGTTGATGGCCACGCCATCTTTGGCAATAAAGCGTTTCATTTCGTCTCCATTGCTTGTAAAGTACATTCCGCCGTCGGTCATGACACCGTCAACATCTGTAACCAATAACTTTATGTCTTTAAAATTAGTCATATCCCAGGGCTTTTCTGATTTTCATGGCTTTCTTTAGAATGCCTTCCAGCTTGTCGAGCTGAAGCATGGTGTGGGGGTCACTTTTGGCTGATTTCGGATCGGGATGAACTTCCATGAAAAAACCGTCTGCACCCGTTGCTATGGCCGAAAGAGCAATTGTTTCAATCAGACTTGGATCTCCTCCGGTAACTCCCTCGGTCCGGTTTGGTTTTTGCACCGAATGTGTGCAATCCATGATCACAGGGACACCGTGTTGCCTCAATCTGGTCATGCAGGTGGCATCCACAATCAGTTCGCTGTAACCAAATGAATTCCCGCGTTCACATACCCACACATTTTTATTCCCCGTCGACAGCACTTTCTCGATCGGAAATTTCATGGCTTCGGGTGACAGGAATTGTCCTTTTTTTATGTTCACTCCTTTGCCTGTCTTTCCCGCGGCCAAAAGCAATTCCGTTTGCCTGCATAAAAACGCGGGAATCTGAATATGGTCGACGTATTGAGCCACCAATTCAGCCTCANNCTCATGGCTTTCGTGAATATCCGTGATTGTTTCAATGCCCAGTTTTTTACCTACCTTCTGAAGAATCCCCAGGGCAAGCTCATCTCCGATACCCACAAAGCTGTCCAGTCTCGATCGATTTGCCTTTCGGTAACTCCCTTTGAATATGTAGTGAATATTCAGTGAATCACAGATTCGTTTAACTTCTCCCGCGATGCGGAAAGGCATTTCGTCGTCTTCGATGGCGCAAGGCCCTGCAATCAATACAAATTTACTCATGTTCGTGCTTTTTCTCCGAGGTAACCACTGTGATGTCTCTTTGCATAATCCTGTTTGGTGAATCCAATTCGTTCCATCATCAACACAACCAGCACATCTCCAACCACGGTCATGACGGTTGTGGAAGTCGTTGGGGTAAGGCCCAGAGGGCATATTTCTTCGGGGTGCCCCGTATGAAGCAAGACATCGCTGAATTTTGCCAAAGGACCTTCGGCGTTACCGGTCAATCCTATGATTTTGATACCCGGGTGCAGAATTTTTGCAAGATGCTCCAGTTCGATTATTTCGCGGGTCTTTCCCGAGTTGGAAAGCATTAGGATGATGTCGTTTTTCTGAATCAATCCCAAATCACCGTGCTGGGCCTCGCTTGGATGTATAAAGACAGCGGGTGTTCCCGTGGAACTCAACGTGGTGGCAATATTGATCCCTATCTGACCGGCCTTGCCCATCCCGCTTACGACCACCTTGCCGTTTTTCTGATGGACCTGCTCGTAAATCAAATCAATGGCGTTCTGAATAACTCCGTCAATCGGAATGTTTCTAATGGCCTCGATTTCTTTCTCTATTAGGTGTTTAATTTTTATCTGAACCATAGTGGGTAAAATGCGGTTAAAAGTAAGGATAAATAAAAAATCGTACCGGATTATTCCAGCCGGATACCCATGACCGTGATATCATCTATTTGCTCAATATTTCCCATCCAGTTTCGCAGTTCTGTTTTCAGAATTTCCAATTGCCTGTCCAGGGGTTCTTCAATTATTTCACAAAGTTTTTCCTTCAGTCGCTTTTTCATGTATTTGCGTTTTCTTTCGCCTCCGAATTGATCGATGTATCCATCGGACAACATGTAAATAAAATCACCCGACATGTATGATATTTCATGGTTGGTAAATTCCCTGTTTTCAGTGAAATGATCTCCTCCAATGGGTTTTTTATCGCCGGATATTTCGGTGATTTCCTTGCCTCGGATGTGAATTAGCGGTCTGTATGCTCCGCTGAAAGAAATACGCCTCGATTCTTTGTCGATAATGCAAATGGAAATGTCCATACCGTCTTTTGCGGAAAGGCCCTGATCTTTCTGTTTAAAAGTAGTGATGATTCGCTGATTTAATTCGGAGAGAATTTCATTGGGTTTTATTTCTTTATTGTTGTTTACAATGTCCCTCAGGAAGGTAATTCCCAACACGGACACCAGGGCTCCGGGAACTCCGTGACCTGTGCAGTCGGCAACCGCAACCGCAATTTTTGAGTCCTTTTCATTAAAGCAATTGATCCAGTAAAAATCTCCGCTGACAATGTCCTTGGGTTTGTATAACACAAAACTTTCCGGGAAAAGGGAAAGTAATTTCTCCTCCGAATCCATAGGTGATTGCTGAATTCTTTTGGCATAGGAAATACTGGCAGTAATGTCTTCGTTTTTCTTTTCGACAATAAGGTTGGTCGATTCGAGCTGCATCATCATTTTTTCTTCGCGCCTCAGTAAAATTCTCAGCCAGTAAAACATAAGGATACTTATGATAGCGATGAGTAAAAGACTGTAGAGGATGTTTGTGTACAGATTCATTCTTGCCTCCAGAATAAAGGCGTCAAAAGGCATGTCCACCTGTACTACGGCAACCACCCTACCCTTGTGATCTTTAATCGGACTGAACGACGAAAGCCATGTTCCATGCTCGTCATCATAGGTAGGGACCACACCGCCTATCTCGTAATTCTCCACCAATACCGGAGGAGGATTTTCATAAATATGTCTGAAATACTGATTTTCCCCGGATGTCATGCCGAAGAAAAAATTCTGATTCAAACTGTCCCAGGTCAGGGTATATATGTCGGTAAGAATGTTATTTAATTCAGCTGTCTTTTCCAGAGTTTCGCATATATCCCTGTAATAGGGGTCTACAAATTTGCTCAGGACATCGTCTTTCTCCGGATATCTCTCAAGGAGCATTTTTACGATCGTCCCGTCTATCTGACTGGAAATGGTTTTCGAAATGCTCTCGAGCTTGTTCAGG
>DNDT01000012.1 GCA_003487525.1 Flavobacteriales bacterium | reverse complement strand
GGATAAAGATCTTTTTCAAAGAGCTTCATGGCTCCCTCGATCAAACGTGGAACTCCGTTAATGATCGGATAGGCGTACCCGTCTTCGGTAAACAAAATTCCGGTTTCAATTCGCCAGTTTTTTTCAATTTTTATTTCAAGGATATCCAGATTTTTTCCGGTAACAGGACACGTAAGGAATTCAATCAGTCCACTTTGCATGAAAGATGTTGATATTTGCGCTGGTTAATAAGGGTGTCAAATGTAATATTTCATCTTATTTTGGCAATTGACAACTAAACACCTGAACGTTGAAATTCCTGTATAATGCAATCTTTATAGTATACATCTGGGTCTTTATGATCCTTTGTAAAATTCTTCGCATTGCAATTGGTGGAATCAAACTGTTTTTGTCTTTCCGCAGGAATAAAAAAGTGGAAACGGTATTGATTTTTGCTTCTTTTTTTCCCGGTAACGCAGGGTATTACTACCGTTCTCAAAAATGGGCAACCGAACTGAACAACAGAGGCATCAAAACGGATGTATTTCATGTCTTTGACTCCAAAAAACACACCGAATTGACTGCTGCCGATTCGCTTGTCTCATTTCATATCCTGAATATTTTTTACCGCTTCATCCAGGTGTTAAAAAGCGCAAGGTACGATCGCGTGATTGTACGCAGATCATTGCTTCAGTATAACGATTACGGGAATCTGTTTCTCGACAAACTTTTGCTGTGCTTGCATCCACGTGCCATCCTTGATTTCGACGACGACATCACCAACAATTTTAAGGGTAAATCAGAAAAAAGTCTTTTTGGAAAATTATTGGTTGAAGACCGGTTCATTTTTTATAAATCCCTGAAACTCTACAAACGTTTTTTACCCGGCAGTGAATACCTGAAAATACTGTTGAAAAACACAAATAAAAAAGTGAATGAAAACGATATTTTAGTCTTGCCAACCTGTGTGGACTACAAGGACGATCCATCAAAAAACTACCCTTCGGAAACAAGTGATTTTACCTTAGGCTGGATTGGGTCGAACGGCAACCAGGAACAACTCGATAAGCTGGTACCCGTGCTGAACGAATTGATTCAAAAAGTGTCATTTGAACTACTGGTGATATCAGGGAAACCCTACCAACCCAAAAATGCACTTTTCCCAATTAAATTCGCCAAATGGAGTCTCGAATCCGAAAAACAGGACCTTTACAGGATAGATATAGGCATCATGCCTCTGGAAAATGATAAAATGTCAAGGGCTAAATGCGGATTCAAATTAATTCAGTACATGGGGTTGGGAATTGTTTCGGTAGCGAGTGCCGTTACAACAAACAACCGAATTATCGACAACAATGAAAATGGTTTTTTGGTCAACAACCCGGAGGATTGGCACGATAAGCTTCTGGAAGTAATCGGTCAGCGAAGTCGTTTTTCGGAAATATCGAACCGGGCCAGGATAAAAATTGAAAAACACTATAGCTTTGAAGCTCATCTCGAAAATCTGGAAGCGTTTATCAAAGCCTAGAATATTGAATTCAGTCCGATGTGTGGAATCTGTGGAATAATAAAACTCAATGAAGAAAGTGTCAGCCAACAGATGCTGAATAAAATGACCGACAGCCTGATACACAGGGGACCGGATTCAAGAGGAACCTGGATCAATGATTCGGGGTCCGTTGGACTGGGACATCGGCGACTTGCGGTATTGGATCTCGATAAACGTTCTTCTCAACCTTTTCACTACAGGCATCTCAGCATTGTGTTTAACGGGGAAATTTACAATTATCTCGAACTAAAGGAAGAACTGACCGGACTCGGTCACAAGTTTATCACGACATCGGATACGGAGGTTTTAATTGCCTCATACGTACAATGGGGGGCGAAATGCCTGAACAGATTGGATGGTATGTTTGCCTTTGTCATATACAACGGTCTGAATAAAAATGTTTTTGGTGCCAGAGACCGCTTTGGAGAAAAGCCTTTTTTCTATTCGGTCAATGAACGTGAATTTGTATTTGGTTCGGAGATAAAAACCATTGGCGTTAACAAAAAGAAACTTGAGATAAACAACGAGGCCGTATACAGGTACCTGATTTACGACCTGGTTGAAAACCCCTATGATCTGTCCGAAAGTTTTTTTATGGATGTTAAAAAGTTACCACCGGCACATTTTATTCGAATTGACGGAGAAGGCAATATCGAGATTACCAATTATTGGAAAATAGATACGAAGAAAAGATTTGAAGGCAATCTTGATGAAGCATGCACCGAATTTGGTTCCCTTTTCAAAAAGTCCGTGCAGAGGAGGCTAAGGTCGGATGTAAAAGTTGGAACCTCGCTTTCCGGCGGTCTTGATTCTTCATCTATTCTTGGTGAAACCACGTCTCTGGGGGCAAAGGAAATCAACACTTTTACGGCCAGGTTTAAGGATGAAACCCTCGATGAGGGTATTTTCATTGATGAACTTGCGAGAAAATATCCTTTTAACAGACATGAAGTCTGGCCGGAACAACAGGAATTGATAAATGAGCTAAAGCTCTTGTTTTATCACCAGGAAGAACCCTTCGGGAGCAGCAGTATTTTCGCTCAGTGGTTGGTTATGAAAAAAGCCAGGGATGAGAGTGTAATCGTACTTCTTGACGGACAGGGAGGCGATGAAATTCTGGCGGGATATGAAAAATACGTGACCGTGGCCATGGGTGAAAGCGCGCGGAAAAATCCTCTCGGTATACCTGAACAGTTTTATCACTCAAAAAAAATTCCGGGAGTAAAAATTGGCATTGGCGAAGTGCTTTCGGCCTACTTTCCGGCCGTGTATGACAAACTCCGTCACGGTTCTTTGGCAGGTACGCAAAAAAATAAACTTGAATCCAATCTCGGTGACCACATCAAGGCTTGTTCGACTTCGGTAGAAAATCCGTTTCATTCATTTGACAATCTGAACGACGCACTGTATTTCGATACGTTTAACTACGGACTGGGGAAACTCCTTCGTTTCTCGGACAGAAATGCCATGGCCCATTCGAGAGAGGTTCGTTTGCCATTTCTATCGCATGAGCTGGTCGAATTTGCCTTCTCACTTCCTGCAAACATGAAAATACACCCTCCGTGGACCAAGTATATCCTGAGAAATGCAATGAGCGAAATACTGCCGGAACAAATAGCATGGAGACGGGATAAGAAAGGATTTGCTCCGCCTGCGGCCAATTGGATGAAATCAGAGGAAATGAAGCAGTTGGTTGACCAATCTGAAAAACTCCTGATTGCAAAAAATGTGCTGAAAGAAAAGGGCAAGACCGACCGTTGGCAAAGCATAATGTTAGCCGAACTATACAAATTTGCCGCAAGCTTTAACTGAGGCGCTTAAAATATGACAGGTACAAAGAGAATATTGGTCCTTTTGGACAATAGCTACATGCCGGACAACAGGGTTGAGAATGAAATCAACGTTTTGTTGAATGAAGGGTACCAT
>DNDT01000320.1 GCA_003487525.1 Flavobacteriales bacterium | reverse complement strand
GGCCGATTTATAATCCTTCTTTCGATAATGTGCATAACCGAGATTGTACTGTGCCAGCGTGTAATACGCTGATGAAATGGCCCCCGGTTCAAACAGGAATTTTTCATAGGCCTCTACTGACAAATCATAAGAAAGCAAGCGGAAATAAGCCTCCGCTTTCCAGAATTCGGCATCAATTTTTACCGATCGAACATAGTCTTCCTTTATGGCAATATCAAAGAATTCGATGGCCTGTTCGTATTCTCCGCGATTCATTTTCTCCACGCCCAGATAATACAGGATCTTCTGGTAGGCGATGTTGAGCTTAAGGCTCCTGTTTTCGATTCTCTCGAGTGATTTTCTGGCCTCCTCATAATTCTTTGTCGTGAAATACACACTTACCAGGTACTCGTTGGCTTCCGCAAAATTGGGTGAGTTCGGGTATTCGTTCAGGTATTTCTCGAAGGACCGTATGGCATCGTTAAACGGAAATTGCGATAATTCGNNCCCATCGAATTACGGGCCATCATTTTTTGACCCATCTTAAGATAAACCTCTCCCATGTTGTATTGTACAATCTGATTTATGCTGTCATCGTCGGACAGGGCCTTTTGATACCATTTTACCGCTTCTTCGTTCTGATCCACACGTTCATAGGTATAGGCCACTTCGTAATATTCTTCCGGCAATGCATTTGGGGTGGCATTGACATAGGCAGTCAGGTATGGAAGGGCTTCCTTAAATCGATTGGTTCTGAAATAAGATTCTCCGATTAACCTGGAGATTTCAGCCGCTCTCTGGGCGCGTGCGCTGTCCAATATGGAAGAGGCATACGAAATAACCTCGTCGTATTTTGCCTGTTTGTATAAAATCTGACTTATGTAATACGGGATTACGGACGAAAAACTTGGCTGGTGCTCAATTTCACGGAAATAGGTCAGCGAAGTTTCCAAATTGCCCGTTTCGTAAGAAAGGTGTGCGTAGTAATATTTTGCAACAATGCTGTATTTGGTCTCGGCATCCTTAATTTCGAACAAGCTTTTAAGTGCCTCCTTTTTTCTGTCTTCCTGAAAATAACTATAACCCAGTTTGAAATAATATTCCGCAATTTCTTCGTTGGTGAGATTGTAGACATCCACCTGCTCGAACCAACCAATTGCTTTCGCAAATTTTCGTTTGCGGTACTGATATTGCCCAAGATCAAATCTGGCCCTGTTCACTTTTGGACTTTCCGGGTATTCTGTCATGAATTCGATCAGCAGGTTTTCCGCATTGGTATTAAATAGCTGCAGACCGCAAAGTGCGCGGTAGTATGAGGCATTGCTTGCCAATTCACTGTGAATGTCCTGCTGCTGCTCCCTGACTTGCTCAAAAACCCGTTGTGCAGACCCGAATTTTTCTTTTTCAAAAAGGTCCATGGCTTTCCTGAACAGTTCTTCTTTCTGATCGTATTTTATTGACTTCTGTGCGTGTACACCAACGGGTATCAAAACAACCAGAATCAGGAACCTGATTAGCAAAAGATTGAAGGGAATTTTGAGTTTCATCAATATCTGTGTAATCCGCCTCTGCGAATTGGTTAAAAGTAGACACTTATGGATGCCCGCTTCACAATCAAAATACTTACTTTTCAACGCTTTCGTGTTGAAAGGGTAAATAGTTGTCGAAGGCTCAGGTCTCCTTGATGTATTATTTTTAATTTTGACCCCATTCAAAACACATGGAATCAGAAGTAGAAACAAGCCAGGAGATTATTATTTCACTAAATGGTGTGAATATTTCCCAGAAAAACCACCTGGTACTGGGCGGAGTAGATATTACCATTCGAAAGGGTGAGTTTGTTTTCCTTATTGGCAAGAACGGCAGCGGAAAAAGCAGCTTCCTTAAAACCCTTTACGGTGAATTAAAACTTGACGAAGGCGAAGCAAGCGTTTCGGAGTTTGAACTGAAAAAAATAAAAAAGCGTAAGATTCCTTTTTTACGAAGAAAAATAGGCATTGTATTTCAGGATTTTCAATTGTTAACGGACAGGAGTGTTTACGATAACCTGATTTTTGTACTCAAAGCGACCGGGTGGAAAAACAAAACCGAAATTTCAGACCGGATTGACCAGGTTCTGACTCACGTCGGGTTAACGGACAAAAAATACAAATTTCCGCACGAGCTCAGTGGCGGTGTACAACAAAGAGTTGCCATTGCCCGTTCATTGTTAAACGAACCGGAGATCATTCTGGCGGATGAACCAACAGGAAACCTGGATCCCGAAACTTCCGAAGAAATAATGAAAATTCTTCATTCACTGAGCAAGGAAGGCAAGGCGGTAATCATGGCCAGTCATGACTACGACCTCATGAAAAAATTTGCAACCAGAGCCCTGAAATTTCAAGATGGTCGCATCGAAGAAGCCAGCGTCTAGCTCTTATGCTTTCCATCTTAATCCCCGTTTATAACTTCAATGTAGTTCAGCTAATTACGGATCTGCACAATCAGTCCGTTGATTGCAACATTGAATTTGAAATAATCTGTTACGACGATGCCTCACAAATTTTTTATCAGAACCAAAACAGGGAAATAGCAAGCCTGAGTCATGTTGTCTACCGTGAATTGGATAAAAACGCGGGCCGATCAAAAATCAGAAATCAGTTGGCCGAGGCATCCCAGTACGATAATCTATTGTTCCTGGACTGCGATGCGGCACTTCCGGATGACAGCTTTATCAAGAAGTACATCATTCACATCGAAAACTATCATGTCGTGTATGGCGGGCGAATTTACGAAGCTTACCC
>DNDT01000323.1 GCA_003487525.1 Flavobacteriales bacterium | reverse complement strand
TTTATTTCGAGCTGAAAGACTTCATGCGTCATCGAGTCCATTTCGATAAATATGCACGACGCGCGCATTGGGAAAATAACGATTTATCCAATACGGAAGAGTAAAGGTGTTTCTCGGATCTTTCCATCCCCATGACCTTCCCATTATAAACCGTAGAGCATTAAGGGGTTCTCTTTTGATGTGCAGAAATTGCATGCCAAACGTACGTTGATCAAATTCCATATTTGTATCCGGATCTATGGCTTTTGGATCATTCCAACAGCCACCTGCCTTGTTTAAAAGCATTTCGTTGAAATGGGTGAACGTGTAAGATTCCTGGTTTGACGAGAGATCCGCACCCATAAACACACCACATCTTTTAAGAATCACGGTAAACATGGTGGTGCCGGATCTATGCATGCCAATCACGATAATGGGGGCATTGTTTTTCCTAAACCAGTTCATTTTTATTGTGTTTTAATGAATGCCATAACCAAGCCATCAAAAGAATGCCAATTGCCAACTTTGACAGAAAGACCCATAAACTTAAATCGAGGTACTGAGAGAGCAGAGTTGCGAAAATTAAAAAAATGACGAGGTAAATGACCGGATGAAAATTGAACTCAATTTCAAGACGTTTTTGACCCATCCTGTAGCGTAAAAATGTCCACAGAAAAGCCCCGAAAAGGCTTCCGAAAGCCACTCCTTCAATTCCAAACTCCCTTACGAGAAGTACACTTAACACGATATTGACAGGAATTGAAATGAAGGCGGCTTTGACAAAATCACCGGATGTTTTTTTGAGGTGGATGCCAACCGCATATATCGGGCCCAGTCCGTTTATCACATTGGCAAGAGATAGAATTAAGACAACGTTTAGCGCGTCAAAATAATCCGGCGCAAAAAAGAATATTAGCTCTTTGCGAAACAGGACAACGGTAAAAAGGATGTAGGAAAAAACATGGAGGGCAAGCTTGTTGGTTTCGATCAACACTTCCTTGCGTCGGTTATCTTCTTTGATTGAAAATATCCTTGGAAACCAAGCCGTTGCAAATGAAGAGGTAAAAAACAACGGAATGGAAGCTATTCGCGCCGCCACAGAATAAAGCCCTATGTGCTCGGTGCTCAAAAAGCGTTTTATAATGTATCGATCCAGCACTTCCGAAACACTAAAAAAGAGAATAACATACAGTAAGGGCAGCGAATACCTGACTATTTCGACAATTGTCTTTTTATGAAAAGACAGTAGAATAAAGCTTCGATTCAATGGGATGCTCACGATTAGGCTGAACAGAAAGGCGAAGAACGAGGCCCAAAAAAAGCCTTCTATACTCATCTTCTTAAAATAAACCAGGCTGAAGCCAAGGACCGTGAGAATGAAAAAATTTCCCAGACTGACTGCAGTATAGGCCAATCTCCTGAACCCTAACCTGAAGTAAGTGAGTTGCTGGTTGTTCAGTATTTGAAATACGATGAGACTGACACACAAATAATAAACCGTTTCGTAATTCTCTGAACCTAAAATGACCTTTTCGAAGGTTGTTTTTCCCAGGAGTGAAACACCGAGAAAAACAACGATTCCGATTAACAGGAGTAGATTATAGCTTCCGATAATTCGTTTTTTTGTATCGGTATTTTCATGAATATCAACCCAAAGGCGGGGCATGGCTTCAATCATTCCAAGAGGTATCAACAGGGCACAAAAGGCAATCCAAACATTGAACACATCCATTATTCCATAGTCGAATCTCGGTATGATCCTGGTATAGATTGGAGTCAGAAAAATGGCTGCAATCACACTCACGTATTTTGTGATGCCGTATATGGCGCTATCTTTAACGAGATTGCTGAGAAAGGATTTTTCGGACATCCGAAGTTTCTTTGGAAATTGCAATTCATCAAATATATTTATTCCTTCCATCAATGAATTCTATGAACCATCAAATCGTATTCGCAACCAACAATCCCAATAAATTAAAAGAGATCAGGGCCATTTTGGGGGGTGAATTCAAGGTATTGAGTCTTTCTGACATTCAATGTGAAGAAGAGCTTCCGGAAACGACCGAAACACTTGAAGGCAATGCCTTGCAAAAGGCTCAGTACGTATTCGATCACTATGGACATGAGTGTTTTGCCGACGATACTGGATTGGAAGTGAACTTCTTGTCTGGAAAACCGGGAGTAAGGTCAGCCAGATATGCAGGCGACAATTGCACTGCCGATGACAACATGGATAAACTATTGAATGAGCTTGGCGGGACCGACAATCGTTCGGCACAATTCAGAACGGTGATTGCATGGGTGAACAAAAGCGGCTTTCACTTGTTCGAAGGTCAGGTCGAAGGTGATATTTCGAAAGAGAGGAAGGGCGAAGGGGGCTTTGGATACGACCCGATATTTATTCCCAAAGGCCATCAAATCAGTTTTGCGGAAATGTCCGGCGAAGAGAAAAACGCCATTTCTCACCGTAAAAGAGCCACGGAGAAATTTATTCGTGCCCTGAAAGCTTAATGACTGGCTTCCTCGAGCAGCATTCCGAAAAAGGTGGAAAGTTTTATTCCGTCGTACCTGACCTGCTGTGGAACAATGCTTTCGGCCGTCAAACCCGGAATCGAATTTATTTCAATGATATGGGGAATGTCATTCACGATAATGAAATCGACACGAATAATGCCCCTTGCATGTATTTTCTGGTATACGGATGTGCTGATGTTTTTAATGAGCTGAATCATTTTTTTTGAGATCTCTGCCGGTGTTATTTCCTGCGCCTTTCCCTGGTACTTTGCTTCATAGTCAAAGAATTCATTTTCGCTTCTGATTTCCGTGGGAGTCAGCGCCGTGACTTCTCCTTTGTATCTGAATACACCGCATCCCACCTCTGTCCCGTCCATAAACGATTCCATGATTATGTCGCTTCCTTCCGAAAAGGCAGTTTTAATGGCAGTTTCCAGTTCGGTAATTTTTTTAACCTTGGAAACGCCAAATGAAGATCCCGCATTGTTTGGTTTCACAAACAAGGGTAAACCCAATTCGGAGACAATGTGTTTTGGATTGACCTTGTCGTTTTCATCGAGTAAAATGGATTTGGCACAGGTGAATCCAAGTTTTTGAAGAACGGTGTTGCACTGCCACTTGTTAAACGTCAGGGCCGAAACCGACTGACTGCAAGACGTGTGAAAGATTCCTTTCGATTCCATGTAACCCTGCAGTTTGCCATTTTCACCGGGATCGCCGTGAATGGCATTAAAAGCAATGTCAAATCGTATTTTCTTTCCATTTTTTAAGAAACCGAAATAATTGAGATCTAGAACTTTCTTTTGGTCACCATCAAGGACATACCATTCATCTTTTCTCACCATTACGAGATAAGGTTCATATTTTTCGCGATCGAGATGCTGGTAAACGACTTCAGCGCTCTTCCTCGATATTTCCCATTCAGATGAATATCCCCCGCCTAAAATGGCTATCTTTTGTGTCATGTCCGGATTTAACAAATAAGTGGAGATGAATGTACATAAGTCCCCTAAGATATTTCTTATCTTTGTAAGCCTGTTTTCAACAATGCTGAGTGAGTAATTCCCATAATTTCTTCCGCTTTTTATTTTCAAGGGCTTTTATCATACAATTGATATTGATTGTATTTGTAATTGCGGGTATTTTTTATGGAACCCTTGTTTATTTGGGCTATTATACCGNNCATGGTCAGGAAATTACCGTTCCTGATCTCATCGGTGTGCACAAGGAGAAACTGAGTGAAATTTTAAAAGAAAAAAATCTCAGGTTCATTATTCTCGATTCGGTATATGTGGATGGAGAGGACAAGGGTAATGTCGTGGGTCAGCACCCCGGGGCACAGAGCAAAGTAAAAGAGAATCGCACCATTTATGTTACGGTCAATGCTCAAAACCCTCCGAGCGTGAAACTCCCACTGGTTATTGACAAATCCCTTCGTCAGGCAACATCGGTACTTGAAAACATTGGACTTGTGCTGGGAGAATTGATTTATGTCCCGGACCAGTGCGTCAATTGTGTACTGGCTCAAAAAGTGAAAGGGTACAACCAGCTCAATGATACAGTCGTACCAAAAGGCACGGTTGTGGATCTTGTTCTGGGAGGAGGCCTGAGCGACGAAAAAATATTGGTACCTTTAATTATTAACCTGAACCGAAAGGAAGCCATCGCAAAACTTAAATCATCCTTTTTGAATATTGGCGCTGAGCTGTACGACGGTTCCGTCTATGACAACGAAGATTCGCTGAATGCCAAAATATTTGCTCAGCATCCGCGTTATAGTGCACAGTCCTGGGTGTACATGGGGAGTTCGGTTGATGTTGAGTACACCATGATCGAAAGTAAAATTGATACGACCATTGAAATTCTGGATTCCAGCTTAATCGTTCCGTTTGAAAAAGATTCTTTTTAGCATAGTGTTTTCCACCGTTTTTATCTGTGGAAAAGGTCAGGAAATGATTTTGCCCCTGGAGGTCAATCCTGTTCAGTCGGAATTGCATGAATTAAATCAATCCAAAGCCGGGGATAAGGTATCTTTCGACAAATTCATTGATGTTGACCTGAGCCAGTCACGCATCATCATTCTGGATGATTTCAGTACCAATACGGGAGTACCCGCAGCCAAATACTGGAAAGATAATTACGTATATGTCAACAACAACTTTGGCCGGGATCCGCAATCAATCGGGGTGGCCACATTTGACGGACTTGACCAGACCGGTTATCCCTACGACTTTTCACAACCTTCGTCATACGGCGCTTGCGATACGTTGACTTCCCTGCCAATCAGGCTGGGAAACGTTCATTACAGCGATCCCGACACGGTGGTTTATCTGAGCTTTTTGTACCAGCCACAGGGCATGAATCCCTTTGCCAATTCGGAGAAAGATTCAATTATTCTGCAGTTCAAAGATTTCAAAACTCAAATTGTCGAGCATAAAATTGAGGTCAGCATAGATTCTGCACATTCGGCCATCCAGACTGTGTATGAAATGGTTGATTTGTCCGTATGGAAACAGGTGTGGGGACGAGAAGGAAGTGACGTTCATGAGTTCAGAAGGGAGGTGGTAAAAGTCGATTCCGCCTATTATAAAAATGGATTTCAGTTCAGATTTATAAGCTATGGCAATACTTCGGGAAGCGTGGATCACTGGCACATCGACAATGTGTATATGAGTGTCGAGGCACCAACTGCCCATACCGGTTTTCAGGATGTGGCGTATACGCGCGAAACCGGATCTCAGCTAAAAGAATTTGAAGCCATGCCACGGTCTCATTATTACCAGGATCCCAATTACTACGACGACGATACGCGCATGCCTCTGCGTTTGTACAATTCATACAACACGGCAAACATTGTAACCCTGGAGTACTTTGCCGAAGATGCGAGCGGAAAACACGTGGATAGCATTACCGGGGTACCGGGTGGGGTGGTATTACCTGGAAGGGATTATAAAAGTGAGACCATGCCAATTACAGGTGTTGCCAACCACGATTTTTTATTTCCCATTACTTCGGAACCCAACCCAAACGCCACAACCTATTTTTTGAAGCGAAACGTAATGACCAATCCGGATCAGAATGAACTTATCAAATCCAACAATACCGTTAAGGAATATCAGGTATTCGGAACCTACTACGCCTACGATGACGGTAGCGCTGAGGCTGGCTACGGAATCAAAGCCACCAGCGGAAAATTTGCCTATCGGTTTAACTTGAAAGACGGGCTCACGGACACAATTTTGGCGATCTATATCTACTTTAATCCGGTCGTGGTNNACGGGAAGCCGGGCAGTGTCATTTACCAGAACACCACCACACATTCGCCTACCTACCCAAAGAAAGGGGTAAATGCATTTCAACGTATTAATTTGGATCAGCCGGTAGCGGTAAATAAAACATATTATATTGGTTATGAGAAGCTTACCAATGATGTATTGAACATCGGGTATGATTTGAACCGCGACGCAAGTGCTAAAATGTTTTACAACATCGGAAACGGTTGGGTTAATTCTGGAACGGACGGAAGTGTTCCGAAAGGAGCCATTATGCTGAGACCTTCATTCAGCAATGCGGAAGAGCCGCAGGTAGGAGTGATTAAGGAAACTGTGCCGAAAAATGAGTTTGACGTCAATGTTTATCCGAATCCTGCGGGAGAACTGCTTTACGTTGAATTTACAGGCAGTGACGCAAAGGATCTTGAAGTGGCAGTATACAATATGCAGGGTAGTATGATAAGCCGGTTCACCATGAATAAAAGAGCGGAAATCGATGTACGGAATATGAATCCGGGAATGTACGTCGTTCGGTTTGCAGACAGGTCAGGCAATCTGGTGATTAACAAAAAATTCATCGTTTCAAGATAATGAAGGTCGAACCTGACGATCAAAGTGCAGACCTGGAAAGCGATGAGTTATTTGAACATTTCAACATCATTGCCGATCAGGGTCAGTCTTTTTTAAGAATTGACAAATTCCTGGTAGACCGTATCCCAAATCTGTCTAGGAACAAAATTCAGCAAGCGGCAAGCGCAGGTAACATCCTGGTAAACGAAAAGCCGGTTAAATCCAATTACAGGGTACATCCACTGGACAATATTTCTTTTGTCCGTCCATATCCCCGAAGGGAAATCGAATTGATTCCCGAAGATATTCCCTTGAATATCATCTATGAAGACGGAGATCTGCTGGTCCTGAACAAACAGGCCGGTCTGGTGGTTCATCCCGGATACGGAAACTACTCGGGTACCCTTGTCAATGGTTTGATGTTTCATTACGGAGGTAAGTCTGAGTTCAATACCGAAGACCTCCGGCCCGGATTGGTTCACCGTTTGGATAAAAATACAAGTGGCATCATGGTTGTGGCCAAAAGTGAACTTGCCCTTACCATTCTTTCGCGGTATTTCTTCGAAAGAACCATTGACAGGACTTACTGGGCCTTAGTCTGGGGCGATGTGGCGGAAGAGTCTGGAAGGATAGAAGGCCACATTGGCCGCAGCCTGAAAGATCGGAAAGTCATGAGTGTTTTTCCGGACGGAAAGTACGGTAAGTCTGCCGTCACCAATTTCAAGGTGCTTCGTCGTTTTGGTTATGTTACCCTGGTCGAATGCAAACTGGAGACCGGCAGAACCCACCAGATCAGGGCTCATTTCAAATATTACGGATATCCCCTGTTCAATGATCCGGAATACGGTGGAGACCGGATAGTCAAAGGCACCAGTTTCACAAAATACAAGCAGTTTGTCCAGAATTGTTTCGATCTCATTCCCAGGCAGTGCCTGCATGCAAAAACCCTTGGATTTGTTCATCCCACCAATGGAAAAAAATTATTTTTTGAAAGTGAACTACCCGAAGATTTTAAATCGGTTGTGGATAAATGGAGTGCGTATACTTCCTGACCGAAAGCCACAATTTTACCATATCTTCGTAATAAGAATGTTAAAAAATGAACCTATGAATTACCTGTCCCGAATCCTTGCCGTTACATTAATATTAACCCTGACAATCACCTCCTGTAAAAAAGACGACGAAGATGTTGTTGTTGCTCCTCCGAAAACCACCGTGTTCGAATTCGGAGCAAATGACGAAACGGCACGATATGAATACGACAATACCATGGATGACTTGTTTTCATGGCTGAACCATTCCAGCATTGAAACGGGAAAAGGAGCTCAACCCGACAGTGGGGTTATCTTGCCTTGTGGAGTGGTCAGAATAGACTCTACGGGTGGAGTGTTCAAATTTGTATATGATACAACCTGTGGCATCCGTGTGTTAAGCGGAAGCATATCGGTGCGATTAAGCAGTGGCACCACATGGAGTCAGCAGGGAGCCGAACTGGAATTTACGTTTACCAATTATGAAATATACTATAAAAAGAACGGACAGACCCTGACCTTTAACGGTCCGATGTATGTTACAAATACGACCGGAGGAAAGATCGCCAATTTAATATTTCCGCCAATTCAGAGTTCAGTGGTCCATTCTGTAAAAGGAACCATCAACATCACCTTCGACCAACTGGATACACGGAAATGGAGGATACGCAAAAAACGCCTATTCGAGAAGGATATAAATGGAAAGCTTAAATTAACGCTTGATCAGGACAGCTCTGTGGCAGAAGTGGGGTCGACGAGAAACGGAGATCCATTTACGGCGAGTATTACCACACCCGTGGAATATATAAATTGCGGAAGCACCTTTGAAGGGCCATACATTGCAACCATCGGGACACTTGTATATGCGACGAACAATACGTCCATGACCGCGGAAGCAGGCTATGTATATTCGAACAATACCGCAACCTTTGCCGGTGACTGCACCTCTGAGGGGTATAAATTAACCTACACCATTTTGGGACGGCAGGTTCAAAGTTTCCAATATTACTGATGCGGGTAAACAACGTTCTTATTTGCTTTGTCCTGATTGCTTTTATCGGACTTAAAGATTCAGTTGGCCAGCAATTGATGCATTACACCTCCGAGCGATTTGAGTATTCCATGCAGATCCCCGAAGATTGGAAGCGTAACGATCAGTTAAAGGGAGAAAACCTGGCCATGGTGCTTGTTTCTCCCCAGGATGCATCCATGAGTGTTTCGTTTTATTCGATAAGTGGAATCGATGCCGGTGAATTTATTGATCGATATCAGCAGAATCTGGAGAAACAACTCAAGGGCATTTCCATACAGGAAAAGGGTGTTTTTAAATCAAGGGATGACGAAGCGACCTACCTGCTTTTGGACTATGACAAAGAGGGTGTTCGCGTCAGGGAGAAACATTCGTTCTATGAGCGAAAGGGCGAAGTAGCCGTTTTGGCCGCACGTCAGGAAAAGGAAAAATTTCATGAATTGATGCCTGTTTTGGAAAAGGTGTTTTCGTCGTTTACGTTCGAAACCAAACAGGAAAAAGTAGACAATTCAAATTAAAAATTCATGGCCAGTTTTAGGTTGACCAACCTTGAAGTGAGGTGGTTGGGCACGGCATAAACGGTGTTTGTCACGTCTTTTACCCAAATGTAGGAAATGGTATTGTTGATCTGTAAGAGATTAAATACCTCTAGACTCAGCCAGATCGATTTAAAGTGCCTGAACGGATTTTTTTCGGAAAGCTCTTTTTTGTCACTCAAAAGCAACTTGCTCATTCCGATATCAACCCTGCGATAGGGTGGGATGCGAAGCGTATGCTGGTATTTTGGCGAATTGGGTGGGCCAAAAGCCAGGCCTGTGGCATATTGCAACGTGATGTTGAATTTTAACGTAGGATTGTTAGGCAGATAGTCCTGAAAGAACAGGCCAAAATTAATGGTCTGATCCGTTGGCCTGGGTATGTAACCCGGCAAGACTTCATTGCCCGATTCATCGATGTACGAATCACCTTTGATATCCTCCTCGGTTTTAAGCAGGGACAGGCTGAACCAGGATTCGGCATCTTTCACAAATTCACCGTTAATTTTCAAATCAACCCCGGCAGCATATCCCGAGGACAGATTATCTCCGTAATACCTGATGCGGACATTGTCTATTACAAAAGGAATCAGATCATCCATCCATTTATAATAGATTTCCGACGAAAACTTAAAGGGGCGACCCCAGGCTTTGAACAGATAGTGACTTCCGGCAATAAAATGAACCGACTTCTGAGATTTAATATCCGGATTTAAATTTCCGTCAAGGTCTCGTATTTCCCTGTAAAATGGTTGCTGCTGATACAATCCTGCCGAAAATTGAAAACGATATTTTCGTTCCCATTTGGGGATAATGGTAAATGTTGCACGCGGACTGACAATGGTTTCTTTGTTGTACGACCAGTATGCCATCCTCGCTCCGATTACGATGGATTTGTCCGACCTGATATCCGAATTCCAGTTTATGGCATCCTGAATATAAAACGAAGTGCGGAAGCTGGTCAGATCATTTCCCGTGCGCTGAACCTGGTAAAGTGTCAGTTCGGTATTTCTGTTTACGCTGTCACCCGGACTGTCTGACCTGTTTGGCAGCGAAAATCCCGCGCTGTCAATTCGTTCCCATTCGCTTAAATTGTCGTGGATGTATTCTCCCCTGTACTGTGCCCCGATTTCCAGATTATGCTTGCCAAGTGTGAGGTTGTCAATTAACTGTGCGTTCAGCCATTCAAGGGTTAAATAATTTCTGGCATGATCGTGGTAGGTCCCAACCCCTCTGTTAAATGCGACATTTCCCAGGTTATCCGGATTTTTGTCAAGCTCATCGATGTAATATTCACCCTGTATATCGGCTGTTTCATCTTCAAACGATCGTACACCCGAGGTAATTAACCTCAGTTTGTGGTGTTCTCCCAGTTCAAAGGAGTTGGTGACGCCCGCAAAGTACGTTTCGAACTGACTTATTTCCTTGCCGTCAAAATAGACAGTCAACTGAAGCGATTGCTGAAAGGTGCCGAATTCGGTTTCCCTTACGTCGGGGATAAATTGGTATTTGTTGTTTGCAATGCTGGTGAGAACCGAAATTTCCCAGGCGTGTGTGATGTCGTACGTCAGGTACGTTTGAAAATCGGTAAAAACAGGTTGGTATTCTCCCTTTGTGTCCAATGAATTGAGCAGGTAATTGTTTCTGCGATTTCTGAAACCCAGGGCATAGGTAAATCGATGATCTCCCGGACTCCCTTCGGTGTGAAGTTCAAATCCAAGCAAGCTAACTTCTGCAGAAGAAGCGTATGAAAATGGTTTCCGATAGGATACCGAAAGCACCGA
>DNDT01000407.1 GCA_003487525.1 Flavobacteriales bacterium | reverse complement strand
CGGTCGCCCAGTTTTCCGTCTATCCATGACAGGCACTGTCCCACCACTTGTTTTTTCCATTCTTTCGGATTGTGCTGTTTCCGGCCGTTAAACTCCCCCTTCGAAATCCAGTCCCTGATCCAGTCCTCTTCCTTTCCCATCGGCAGGTACCAGTGGTAGGTTTCCTTAAGTACCGGGTCTTTTCCGCTTAAAATTGAAATGGGATTTATCAATTCCTCGGCATTTAGCGAAGACCCGCACTTTTCACACTGATCTCCATAAGCCTTATCGAAATCGCATTTCGGACAAGTTCCCGTTATGTACCGGTCAGCTAAAAACTGACTGTGTTCCTCGTCGTAAAACTGCTTTGAGCTCTTTTTTTCAAAGGCTCCTTTCGCCTCTAAATCTTTGAAAAATTCCTGAGCTGTTTCGTGGTGCAGGTCAGAAGAGGTCCGGTGATAAATGTCGAAACTGATTCCAAATTCCGCGAAGGATTTCTTGTTGATTTCGTGGTATTTGTCTACGATTTTCTTTGGTGTCGTACCTTCCTTTTTCGCCTTGATGGTGATGGCCGCACCGTGCTCGTCCGATCCGCACACGTACACCACGACTTCTTTTTTAAGGCGAAGGTACCGGGCATAAATATCCCCGGGTAAATACGCCCCGGCGATATGCCCAATGTGCAACGGCCCGTTTGCGTAAGGAAGAGCTGAGGTAATAAGATGGCGTTTGAACGACTGCACGTTTGTGTTTTGGCCCAAAGATAGCTATTTCGATGTGTGTAAAAAGCCGTGAATTTAATTTGAATATGATTAATTTGCAGTCGTGAAACAACCGGCATATTTATCGTCCGGAGATCGGGTCGCCCTGATTTCCACCGCGCGAAAAATTGACCTGCGAATCTTCAATTCTGCAGTCGATGTATTTAAGTCATGGGGACTTGAAATCGTCCCCGGTAAAAACCTCTTTGCCGAAGAAGATCAGTTTGCCGGAAGCGATGCCTTGCGTCTCGAAGACTTGCAGCACGCCCTTGATGATCCGACAATTTCCGCAATCATTTGCGCGCGCGGAGGTTACGGAACAGTGCGTATCCTGGACTCAATTGACTGGAGTAAATTTCTGAAATTACCTAAATGGGTAATAGGATACAGCGATGTCACTTTTTTACATGGCCAACTCCAGGTACTCGGCATCGAGAGTCTGCATGCCAGCATGCCCGTAAACTTTTCCTCAAACTCAAAAGAAAGTCTTGAAAGTCTCAAATCCGCTCTCTTTGGGGAGAGACTGAACTATGCCGTTCAGCCACATGAATTTAATAAGACTGGCCAAGCCAAAGGAGAACTGATCGGTGGCAACCTGTCGATTTTGTACAGCATGAATGGCAGCCCTTCATTTCCGGAGACAGCGGGCAGAATCCTTTTTTTGGAAGACCTTGATGAATACCTGTATCACATCGACCGAATGATGATAAGTCTTAAGCGGGCCGGTCATTTTAAAAACCTGTCCGGTTTAATCGTGGGCGGAATGTCGGACATGAACGACAACGATGTCCCGTTCGGGAAAACGGCGTATGAAATAATCAGGGACACGTTGAAGGATTATTCCTTTCCTGTTTGTTATGGATTTCCGGCAGGCCACATTGATGACAACCGGGCGCTAATCATGGGAAGGAAGGTGGAATTGTCCATTGATGCCGGTGGATGCCGGCTGAGCTTTTAGTTTTTGATCTCCTCGTAATCCTCCGGGATGGTAAAGAAATTACCTCTCAATACGCGCTCGTCAATTTTCGTCACTTCAAGCTGTTCAATCTGAACGCCATTCATATCGGTCCAGGTACTGACCATAGGGAAATACCCCTGTGCTTCGGGAACCTGTTGAAAAAACAATGACTGGTAATCCTTTCTGCGAAGTACGTCCAGCAACTGAACGAAGAAATCAAAATTTCCCTTGGTCACCCAATACGTAACCGTTGCATTCAAATCAGGGTTGCTCACCACCCACTTCTTACAGGAACGGCCCATGATGGTTTTCGACTCATTTTTCATTTCAACCCTGGTCTTACTCATGTCTTTTGAGCTGTACATGGTGTTTAAAATCATGTAACTTTTGCGCTCCGGACTTAGCAGATAAACCTTTTTTTCTTTCAGATTGATAAGGGCGATATCGACAATGGTTTTATTGGTTCCGTATTCTTCCAGGCGTACAAAGTCTCCTTTCACATAGTAGATGTAAGAACTTACTTTGCCTTTTTTCAGTTTGTTGAATTCAATGGTACCCTCGTATCCCTGGGCGTTTGCAAAAGTCAGACTGCTGATGAATATGATAAGAAGGGTCCGGAATTTCATTACAGGATGTTTACAAGTTTTGCAGACATAAACATAAGTAAATTTCTTAACAAATATCTTTGTATGTCGGTTGATTGGACAATATGGCTATCCACAACGAACTAGGTCAGGCCGGAGAACGTGCGGCCCGGTCCTACCTCGTTTCAAAAGGATATGTCATTCTGACTCAAAACTGGCGAAACGGGAAACATGAGCTGGATATCATCGCCACAAATCAGGGGAAACTGATTTTCGTGGAGGTTAAAACCAGGTCGGTGTCCGTTATAGAGACAAGCAATGTTATGTCGAAAAGCAAGGAAAAAAACTTGATTGCCGCGGTCAATAACTACCTTCAACTTCAGGATGAAGATCTTGAATGTCAAATCGACTTGATCATAATGGAAAAGAAAGAGAATGGATTTAACGTTATACACTTAGAGCATGCGATCGGACAAGAATAAAAAAAGAAAATACCCCGTAAAAAGAGAGGGGCAGAAAGGTCAGTCCAGGCCCAAAATCAGGACGACCGCTCCCACGGATGACGAGGTGTTGCGATTAAACCGGTACATTGCGCATTCGGGTGTTTGTGCCCGGCGGGAAGCGGACATTCTCATTCAGGAAGGAAAGATAAAAGTAAACGGAAAACGCGTCACGGAATTGGGCACCAAGGTAAAGTTCAGCGACCTGNNACCGGACTGCTGCTGCTGACAAACGATGGTGAACTCACCAAAAAACTGACCCATCCATCGCATGAGGTTCAAAAGATTTATCATGTAACCGTAGACAAAGCTGTTGAAGACCGGCACATTGAACAAATTAAAAAGGGACTTACCCTCGAAGATGGGTTTATAAAAGTGGATAGTGTTTCAAGAATCGAACAAGGTGAAACCAACGAGCTCGGACTTGAAATCCACAGTGGCAAGAACAGAATCGTGCGGCGAATCATGGAGCACCTCGGATACCATGTGATTCGTCTGGACCGCGTTGTTTTTGCAAACCTGAACAAGAAAGACATCCCGCGTGGAAAATGGAGGCGACTGAGCCCGAAGGAAATTACCTTTCTAAAACGAATCACGAAAAACAAGAGTGAATCCCCGTCTTAAAATACTCATTCGACTTGCGGTCATTGTCCTTGTCCTGGGAGTCGGCCTGGCCCTCGTGGTGAGTTACCTGACCGAGGATAAAATCCGCCTGCTGGCCATTGACCAACTCAACGCGGCTCTGGATACCGAAGTCAAAGTGGATGCCATTGAATTTTCGTTGCTCAGAAAATTCCCCAAGGCTTCCATCCAATTCAAGAATATTTCGATTGCCGAAAAATCGAACCGGAAAGAGAAGCAGAATTTGATCGAAGCGCAAGCCCTTTTCCTGGCCTTCGACCCTTTTGATTTGATTACGGGAAATTATGTCATCAATGAAATTCACGTCGAAAATGCCCTGGTCAGAATAACGTATTTCAAAGACGGAACGGACAATTTCCACTTTTTTAAAACGGACAGCACTTCGGAAGATTTTAAAATTTCACTGAACAAAGTGCGGTTCACAAACTCCAGCCTGATTTACAGAAATTTGAAATACAGGGAAGAAATCCGAAGTGACATCAATTCCCTTGATTTCTCCGGTGATTTTGAAAGTGACCAGTATGAAATGAAGATAAAGGCAGATGGTGAATTCGAAAAGCTTGACCTGACATCTTTCCATTTAAAACGACCTTACACCTACTACTTAAACCTGATTCTGGATATAGATCAGTCGACCAAACGATACAATTTCACCAATGCCTCTGTCAAGCTGGGAAGTGTCAGCGTGGCAATCGAGGGATACCTTCAGTCGATTTCGAATGGTACTGAAATGGATATTTCATTTACCGGAGAAGACACGCAGTTGTCTGCATTGAAGGATTTTTTCCCAGTTTCATGGAAAGAAAAAATTGATGAGTACAAGGCTTCGGGCTTACTGGATATTAACGGACACATCCAAGGCAAGTCAACAGATACAGAAGTACCCGCGATTTCTCTTTCGTTTACCCTTGAAAACGGAAAGCTCACCCATACCAAATCCCGGTTAAATGCAGAAAACATTTCATTTAAAGGAAACCTGAACAACGGCGCCTCGAGGTCAAAGAAGACTTCGGTTTTTACCATTGACACCTTGTTTTTTAAAGGAATACACGGCAATACCTACGGCAATCTGAAAATTTCCAATTTTGACAATCCTCAGCTTCAGTTTGACGTTTCGTCCATTTTTGACCTACTCACCATAAAGGAACTGATCGGAAAAGATTCGCTGGAAACCCTTGACGGTACGTGCAAATTCAATTTTAAGATGACAACTGATCTCGACAGCCTGTCTTCAATAAAGGCCCGGGATGTCAAAAGGGCGTTGATTTCCGGTTCTGCACAACTCAGCGATGTGACCTTCAAGTACAAAGGGATGCCTCATCACATCCGCCATGCAAACGGCCTGCTTTCCTTTGAGTCAAACTTCATACGAATAGACTCTTTTTCATGTGTCGTCGCGGGCAACAAGTTAAATGCCCAGGGACGGGTGTTGAACCTGATCCCATTTCTTTTTTACCCAGATGAACACCTTACGGTCAGGGCCAGGTTGCAAAGTCCC
>DNDT01000292.1 GCA_003487525.1 Flavobacteriales bacterium | reverse complement strand
GGTAATCCACAAAAAACGATCCAGAAACTTTCGTTCAAACAAATTGGCGAATTGCGCCATCATCTCCCTGCCGAGATACCATGTACCCAATGACCCGACATAAATGAGTAATTTTTCTGAATGGTTAATGGAGAGTTCATTTTTAAGGCTGATTTTCACTTTTTCATCGATTTCCGTTGTGAACAGACGCTCATCGGCGCAACACGGAATGACTGTAATTTTTTTCTCGAAATCAGGCGTCTGATTATTACATATGTATTTTTTCCCTTTTTCAGTCAAGCTAATCATGTGATCCGCATCGTACCACCATTTTCTTTCCATCTTTTTTAAATGATTGTAGATGCCATACTGGACCGGATTATCCTTTCTCCAGATATTTCCTTCAAGGCGCTCATCCGCCCAGAAGCCTCGCATATCAAAGAGCACTTTTGTGCCCAACTTCTTTTTCAGCAGGAATGCGGCATAAGCAGGAACATAGCTTCGACAATGAATTAACCGGATTGTTTTTTCCCTGTGGACTTTTTTTGCGACGCGAATCATCTGTTGCAAATCAACCAGACTTGAGAATAGGGGAGGCCACTTGTGGTACGTTTTTGGAATCCATGATATTCCGGCCTTATCGAGTTGAGATTTAACTTTCTGGTATTCTGATTTAAGGTTTTTCTTTTTCTCAAAGCTTACCACGGTAAAATTCAATTCATGTTCTGAACACGATATGAGATAGGGCATGATTTGAGACTGTCCAAGGGGGTCGGTCAGGCCGTCATAACTTATGTATAGTACATTCATCTGTCTCCCTGCAATGTTACAATTTTGGATTAGTTTTGATTCATTATCCAGGGGATTTGATAGACTTTTTTGAAATAGAGATCGCCATTATTTATTCACTCATTATCTACATTATCGCCGTGCAGATGAAGATAAAGAGATTTGTGCAAATTCCCTTGTACCGATATTTTATTCCCGGGTTGCTTGTTCGGATGTTCGGCGGACTGATGCTTTGCCTGATTTATCTCTTTTATTACGACGGAGGAGATACAATTAATTATTACAAGGGTGGGATTTGTATGATAAACCTCGCGTTCAAAAACTTTCCGGTCTACGTCGACATTATGAAGGGCAATCTGACATTCGAGAATTACATGGCCTTTGATCAATACACCGGTTATCCGGCAACCTATATGTACCGGGATGAAAAAACATTCACCGTTATTCGATTAATTAACCCACTGATATTACTCTGTTTTAAAAATTTCATTGCCACTACCATCCTATTGGCCGCACTGGCCTACACGGGTCCCTGGCGTTTGTTTCTGATGTTTTGCAGGGAATTCCCGGGACTGTCCAAACAACTTGCAATCGCTATTTTGTTTATACCCTCGGTATTCTTTTGGGGCTCGGGTTTATTGAAAGACACCTTTACCTTTTCGGCTGTTTGTTGGTATACTTTTTCATTTTACAAGACTTTTATTGTTAAGGAAAAAAGAGTCATGAATTTATTTTTTACCGTGCTCAGTTTATGGGTTCTCATTCTTATTAAACCGTATCTGTTTATTGCAATATTTCCGGGATCCATCATGTGGTATGTCTTCCACTTGCTGAATAAAATTGAAGGCTCACTTTTCAGGTTCATTTTTTTTCCGGTTGCCCTGCTTTTTGGACTGGGAGTGTCATTTCTTCTGGTTAGCCTGCTGGGAAAGGAATTGGGCAAGTATACACTGGATAATCTCTTGGACGTCGCCATCATTACCCAGGAAGATTTAACCCGCGACACCTACGGGCCGAATAGTTTTGACATCGGTACGTTTGACGGAAGTGTTGGAAGTTTGTTGTCCAAGGCACCGCTTGCCATTTCTGCAACATTGTTCCGACCATTTTTATGGGAAATAAAAAATCCCGTCATGTTTCTAAGTGGCGTTGAAAACACGGTTATATTGATCATGTTCATTATCATGCTGGTACGTATAAAAATCACGGCAATAGTCAGGATTATTATGGATCAGCCAATCCTGTTGTTTTCAATGCTGTTTTCCATTTTTCTGGCATATTCGGTGGGTTTGTCAACAGCTAATTTCGGCGCCCTGGTACGGTATAAAATCCCGATGATTCCATTCTTCATGAGCAGCATATTAATCATTCAGTACTATCACAAGTACGGGGATACCAGAGAAATGAAGAAGGAGATGGAAGTCGAGGCATCTTGACTATTCACCCAGGTAATTTTTTTTCCATTCACGGAAAACGATGATGGCCCAGAGTTTTTTATTCAGGTACGTTTTTCCGGAATTGAATTCTTCCAATAATTTGCTGACTTCTTTGTCATAGAATAATCCCTCTTTTTTTAATTCGACGGGATCCAGCATTTGTGCTGCATATTCCTTTAGTTCATCTGATAACCAATTCTTTATTGGAGCGCTAAATCCCCATTTTTTACGCTTGATGAGTTCGGGTTTCAGGTACGTTGAGAGGTATTTTTTTAAAAGGTATTTCTGATGGTTGTTTTTGATTTTTAGTCCGGTAGGAAGATTTAAAGCGAATTCAACAAGGCGGTGGTCCAAAAATGGTAAACGGACTTCAAGGCCGTTTGCCATCGAGGCGATGTCGACCTTGTACAATAGATCATCCGGTAGGTAATGGTCCAGATCAAACAAGGATACACGTTGAAATTTGTCCGGTGTTTTTTTGCATATATCCCGCCAGGAATCTCTCAATTGAATGTTGCGATAGGCGCCGCCCATTAAATCGGAGATTTGTCTTTCCGAAAACATGTATTGTTCCTGTGACCAAATGTGCGGCCAGTCCTTTTCAAGAGTATCGTAATCAAATATCCCGGCTGTTCTGGCAATTCTGGGCGACATTTCTTTCGCAATACATGAGAGAACAGATCGGATGTTCTTTCCGCCGAATGAATCGATCATGCTCAAACGTTTCATCCAGTTGTAATGTCCGTATCCCATGAATAATTCGTCTCCGCCGTCTCCGCTCAGTGCAACTTTAATATTCCTCGCAGCCAGTTGGCATACTTTGTATGTCGGAAAGACGGAAGAAACCGCAAAAGGTTCATCGTAGCTGTAGGTAATGTTTTTCCTTAAATCGAGAAGGTCATTCGGACCCAATTTATAATTGGATAGTGCACTACCCAATGATTCGGCAATTTCTCTTGCAAAGCCGGATTCGTCAAACTCGGCCTTTTCAAATGCAACATTGAAACTGGTGAGATTTACCTTGTTTTCTTTGAGGGCAGTGCATATGGAGGCACTGTCAATCCCTCCGCTTAAAAAAGTCCCCACCGGAACATCCGCCTTAATTCGGTACCTGACCGAAGAATAAAACAGCTCCTCGAATTTTAGCAAAGCATCCTTTTCCGAAAGCGCCAATGGTGAATGAATTTTATCTCTCAGAGAGTAGTACCTGGCAATGGAAAGCTGTCCTTTTTTAAACGTCAAAACAGAACCGTGTCCCAGTTTATAAAAATTGTTCAGAATGGTTTTTGGCTGAGGGATGTACTCCAGGAACAAGAAATCCTNNACCGCCATATTTTCAATTCACCCGATTCTTTATGGTAGATGGCGATGGAAAACATCCCGTTCAATTTTGAAACAAAGTCGTCCCCATAGCGTACATATGCCTCTAGAACAACTTCGGTGTCGGTTCCGGTTTTCGGAATGAAATTCAGTTCCGAAGCGAGCTCCTGGAAATTGTAAACTTCTCCGTTGTAAACCATGATATAATGACCATCGGAGCTTGTGAATGGCTGGTTCCCATGGGCAGAAAGATCCAGAATACTCAGTCGTCGATGACCTAGACAAAACAATTCATCCGTGTATATTCCACTCGCATCGGGTCCGCGGTGGGCAAGTGAATCGTTCATTGCACCGATGAGTTTTTCATCGAGTAAATCTTGATTCCTGTAAAATCCGCTTATCCCGCACATGGCTTCAAAAAATGAAAGATTAAACCAATCAGGGAAAAAATTATCCAGCCATATTCCGATAAGAAGGAACTCACATGATGAAAGCCTCTTAAATTAACGGCCAGTTCAATATTCCGAGGATAATAATGTGCAGTCTTTGTGTTTAATAAGGACGCAAAGTTCTTATTGAAATGAGATCCTTCCGTTTTTGAATAGATTTTTTGAAAGGAATCAGGTTGGTCGAGCAAATCGTTCACGCTCATGTTATGGTTCAGGNNAGGGCTCGTAATCGGGGTCGTACATGTGCCAATTACCATCGTACCATACTTCCGTCACCATATGTTGATTCAGGCCCACTGCTCGGCGAACAATGTTTCTTTTCTTTAGCAGTCTGTGGAAAAGTATGGTCAGTTGATTGCATGTGCCGGTCTTTTTCTGCATAAGATGGTCCGGTGTCACAATCATTCTCAGATCGTCCCAGAGAATCACCCCCGAAATAAAGGCGATCCAGTTGTCCGATAAATTATACCTGGATGTGCCGTGGTAAAATCGTTCCTGAAGAATGCTGTCCGTTATGAATACAATCTGAGCAGTGTCAATCGGATGTATGTTTCGCATGGAAAATTGCTTTTCCATAAATTCGTCGAGCATCCACATTTTATCTAGTTTTCCTAAACTGCTGTCATACCTCCCTCGCACAATGTAATCCCCGTTCACGTCATCGAGAGGCAACAATGAAGCAGTCAATTTGGCAAGCCCAAACAAAATCCCAATGACAAGAAAACTATGTTTTAAACGAATCATGATTTGAAGAACTCATTATAAAGGGTGATTAATTTTTGACTTTCCAGCTGCCAGCTCAACTGTTTTTCGATCAAACCCGCATTCCTTTTTAGCGGTTCGTAATCGTGTAATAACTTTTCAATCCCTTCTTTCAATGAAGATTTGGAATCACCGTTAAATGTAATGCCATGATGAAATTCGTTGATGAAGTTTTTTAATTCGGGTTGTTCGGTCGATAGCACGGGAATTCCGGCCAGACTTACATCCATCATTTTATTCGGCAGGGCATTCCAGTATGACTTCCATTTTTTATTCCACGTGTAGACTAGTCCGATATCGGCTTGTGAACAATAATAAGTAATCTCCGAACGCTTTACCTGCTCGTGAAAAAAAATGTCTTTAAAATTTCTTTTTGCCACGGTCAGCTTAATATCTTCAAGTGAATTGTTTGAGCCTAAAAAGACCATTGCGAGGCGTGGGTCTTCATGGATGCATTCCAGAAGAAACAGTTGCCTTTTGGTTGAAAAATGAGCATTTCCTGTGTGAATAATGATTTTTTTATCGCTTGAAACATTAAAATTCCGATGCCAATAATCACAGTTTGTCTGGCATCTTTCGGTCAGGGGGGGGAGGTTTCTTAAAACAATACCGGGGCGTCCGCTTTTTTTAATCAGTAAATCCTTAAGTGCGTTGCTGACGGTTATTATTTTATTTGCCTTATAAAGGTTTTTTTTCTCTTTAAGGAAGTAATAGTTCCAAATCACGAATCCCTTCAGGCGATCACTTAATTTCTTGCTTCTCCTGTAATAGGGATAACCTGCCAGGTACTCATGCGAATCATAAATCAAAGGAATTTCCGGAATTTTCTTTTTAATCTCACAACCCAAAAAAAACATTCTGAAATCGTGGCAGTGAAGGATATCGTAATTTGATTGTGAGACCCTGTTAATCAAATCCCGGGTGTATTTCTTGTATTCAAATGAAAACGGATTGTAAAAAATGGCGGGGATTTCCCGATAAATATTGAGATTCCCCAAACGTTCCACTGCGGGCAACCGGTCGTGTTCAATGCAAAACATGTCAATATGGT
>DNDT01000439.1 GCA_003487525.1 Flavobacteriales bacterium | reverse complement strand
ATTAGCATTCTAATTTAGATGGAGAGCTAATTCTAATAAGTCAGAACTACCTTCGGGAATTACCTTGCAGAGTGCTGATTGGAGAGGGTGTGGGCCATTGGTATAGGCAACAGTTTTATGTATTCCAAAAAAGAAATTCACTTTGGCACGTCAGTTAGGTCGTTTAACTATTCTTTATCAAACGATACTTCAGAACTGCTTCACTGGTAGATTTGACCCCCAACTTTGCTCGAATACTTTTGGTATGTGTCTTCACCGTATGTATCGATACAGATCTTTTTTCAGCAATTTCTTCCTGTGAAAAACCTTTCTCAAACAATTGAATAATTTCCTGTTCTGCGGATGTAAGAATATCTTTTGCAGATTCTTCTTCCTTTTCAAAGGCAAGTCGGGTTCCGGTTTCTTTTACCATATTAAGATATGCTGGCAAAAATCTTCCGTAATATGTACCTCCATTGAACACTATTCTCACAATTTCATCCAGTGGTTTTTCGTAAATATTTTTACTGATGAAAGCCTCGATCCCTAAACTTATGCCTTCATGGAAATTTTCGATATCGTCGTAAGCGGTGTGTATCATGAAGGAAGTGTTAGGGGATAATTTCATGGCCTCTTCGATTCCTTTTAGGCCTGCGTGCATTGCACTCCAAATCCGCAAGTCAACGATTGCTATATTGGGGAGATGGTTTTGGATCTCTTGTAAAAAAATTTCCACAGAATCAGATACTGAACAAACTCGAATATCTGGGTAATCCAATTCAACCAGCATTCCTTTGACAAGGGTGGCATTATCTTCCAGGATAACAACAGTGATTTTTGTGGGTTCGGATTTTGTTTTATTGATGTTGTTGTTCATTCGGCACCTTCTTTATTCACCTGCAATGGAACCTTGAAAGATATTCGCGTGCCTTTTCCCGGATTACTGGTCAGCCTGTATTTTCCTTCAAGCTCATTAATTCGTGATCTCATACTCAAGAGGCCATTGAAGCGCTTGACCTGGGTTGTATCAAACCCTATTCCATCATCGATAATATCAGCGCTGATACTGTCCTTCTTGATGTTGCTGGAAATACTGATCTTCTTTGCTTTTCCATGGCGAAGCGCATTATTGAGTGCCTCTCGCACAACAAGGAACATTTCTCTCGATAATTCAGGGGTCAATAATTTAAAGTCACCGCTTAAATTCAATTCGGTTTTGACGTTGAAGAATTGCTCGAAAATAATCTTCAGCTTTCCTAATTCCAATTCTAAATCCTCATAAGGATTGTCCTTTAGGAATGTAGAAATATTTCTGATATCCGCATTTAGGTCTTTAACAGAATCGAGAGCTTGATCAATTTTCCCCCTGATTTTCACACACCCGATTTTGTCAGCGTCTAAATTGATCGATCGAAGAATCTTGAATATTCCGAGAGTGTCTCCAATAAGAATATCATGGATCCATCCTGAATATTCATTCAGTTCATTTTGTATATCATTTTGTTGGAATTGCATTTTTTGAATTGCCAGGGCAGCCAAAAGCGCAAACAACCTATATCTTTTTTTATCCCAATCTGAGAACGTGTGTGTATCTCGGAAATTTAGGAAAAGAACCCCCACGCACCCACCGTTGCTCATCAAGCGAATTATTACGTTTGAGCGAATGCCTTCTCTTGTAATAAATGGAGGCCTGCCAGATTGTCTGTGCGCCAGAGATGGTTTGAATAATGGATTGTTTTCAAATTCTCCAAGTTTTATATCTTCGTTTACCAAGATGGTCTCATGATGATCGATCAACCTATAAACAATGCTGTCCGGGTCAGTCGGGTAAGTTTCCATAATTTCTGGATGTTTCAGGAATCCGGAATAAATTGGCGTTGATAATTTTTCAGACGCTACTTGATTGTAGGAATATAGATAGACAAGATCTACATTCATTTCTTTTTGTGCGCTATCAGCAATTTCTTGAAGGGTTTCCTCCAATCCTTTTTGCGTAAATATAGGTTCTGCGATGGTTTCAACGACCCGATTGATCCAGCTAATGTGATCGACTTGTTCGGCATTATCGATCACCCAACCGATGTGATTGATGAGAATTTCAATCGCTACAAGGTCCTGTTCCAGAAAGTAATCCTTTTGATGAACTTGGATATCAAGAACACCATATAAACGGTTGCGAACAAAGATCGGGATCACAAGTTCAGATTTTGTTTTTGGAAATGCATCATGATGTAAGTAATGAGGATCCTTTTCTACATTATTTGAAATGTAGGGCTCTTCAGTCGCAGCTACGTGGACAATAATGCTTTTTTTATCATCTAATTTCAAACTGAACTCATTACTTGCAAGTTCTTTTCCTCCCTCGCAAGCGCCCGCGACACAATACATTTTTCGTTTGTATTTATTTACTCTAAAGATGTTAACATGATCAAAGTACAAATCTTTTTTTATGATATCGACGGCTCTTTCAAGGTAATTATCTTCATCCAGAGGGACCTTCGATCTTAAAAGTGTTCCCTCCATATGTCTCATTTTCTCCTGCACATTCATAATGAGATTCAAATTGGCAACAACATCACTCATGTAACGTAGCAAGATGTAGGATGTTCCTGAAATAAAAGTGACCCACAACACTTTTACAACGAAATTCCAGATAATAAAATTCACCGGTAAGGTTGTTTGTTCACTTGAAATAAAGTGTACAAGTAGTAGACATAGAAAAACATAGGCGATCGTACCGATGACAAACTTACGTGATTCCCGGTGGCTGAGTATCGTAACAATTGGAATATATAAAAGCCAGATGGTATCAGTTTGCACTGAGGCTAAATAATTGGTTTGCGAATAAATATATAAAATGTAGCCAGTAATAAACGTTGCCATTCCAAGAATTCGGACTATTTGGAAAAGCACTTTGGTGATTGGCTCACTGTCCTTGCCATATTTTATAATATGCCCTCTTCCAATAAAATAAATCCAGTAGACTGTCACAAAAACCAGGATGAGGAGAAATTGAACCAATGGCTTAATATCCGCAGATAGGACTGAGCCTGTGACAATCATGGTTATCAACAAACCAATTAAATTAGGATAATATTTAACAAAATATCGCATCCAAACCCTGTTTGGACGAACAGGGCGTATATAAAAACCATCCTTTACCGGCGTTTGTAATGTCATATTCCTCCAATCATTTTGCAAATAAATCCAGTATATTTTATAACCATTAGTATGCTTTTCCTATTCCTTTTTAGGGTATTTTTTTAGCAATTGAGGAGTAGCCTTCCAAACTTGGAAGTGGCAATAAATAAAAAAAATCATTTGAACATAGAACAAAGCACGGGGTAAATACATCAAACAACCCGGTTGCTATATCTCTAAACCGGAATATTCTGGATACTAAAATCTATCTACTCTTTTTGATTTTATTGTTCGAGCTATCTCCCCAAAAAATTATCGATCGGCCCGTGCGTACGATGCGCATCTAACAGATCATCATCCAGCATCTGTACATAACGGCGTGTCATCTCGATCGTGGAATGTCCCATTAACCTTGTAAGTGCAGCAAATTCATGCCAGCCCTGAGAGACATTGTAGCAAATGTTCTTCGCAAAGCGTGAGGAGAAACGTGTACTCCAGAGCGCTCGCTCAATCTCAACAAGAG
>DNDT01000151.1 GCA_003487525.1 Flavobacteriales bacterium | reverse complement strand
GTCCGGGAACCGGAGAGTATTACACCAGGTACAAGAAGGATTTAATCTCCTTTCTTGAGGAATTACTGGGAGAATCCGTTAACAGCTGATTTTATCGACGCGCCCTGTGTGCCTTCCTCCTTCGAATTTCGTATTGAGAAATTCATTTAATCCGCTTATCGCATCTTCAAGTGTAATGAACCGCGCCGGAAACGAAATAATATTTGCATCATTATGAGCTCTTGCCAACGTAGCTATCTCAGGTTTCCAGCAAATGGCACATCGAACTCCCTGGTGCTTATTGGCCGTCATGCTTATTCCATTCGCGCTTCCGCATATCAATACTGCAAATTCAAACTCCTTGCGTTCTATGGCTTCAGCTACCGGATGGGCGTAGTCCGGATAATCCGCACGATCCTCACTATTGGTTCCAAAATCAACCACTTCATAACTCATTGATTTTAAATAAGTAATTAAGGCTTGTTTCAATGAATACCCGGCATGATCACTACCAATGGCTATCTTTTTCATTTGTTAGTAATGTTTTGTTTAAATCTATCTTTTTGTGTTTATAAATAACCGATAAACTTATTTGCTTTCTGAATTTATAAAAGTCATTATTAAAATTCAGTTCTTAGCCAAACCAAGTTGTAAATTTATATGATTTGTTACCATCGGGTTATTAGCCTGACAAGATAAACTTGTTATGAGCAAATAAATAAAAAGGACGTTAAACAAAACTGTTAATTACTGCACTAGATATTTGATAATGAGATTATCTGCTTTTAATTTTTGTGCAAAAGATGTTGTTAATTTTTAATAAGCAATATTTCCAAAAAAATTTAAGATTAATTTCAACAAATTAACAACCCTAATAATAGTAACAATAACTTATTACATAACATATATATATTACTTAGTGTGTAAATGAAGAAACTGATTTCATTATCAATTTTATCCTTACTTGTTTCGATTGGTTTTACTCAAAATGATACCATTGAGAAAATCTTTTATCACGAAGATAGCTCTGTGTCCAGTAAAGGGAAAATGATTAATGGAAAACCCATTGGATACTGGAAGACGTTTTATCCAAATGGAATACTCAAATCCGAAGGAAACAGGGAGAATTTTGAATTGAGTGGTGAATGGAAATTTTACAGGCAGAATGGAGATTTAATTAAGGAGATAACTTATCGTGACGGAAAGAAAAATGGTCCGACGCATATTTACGATGACAGTTGCAAATTATTGAAAACCGAAGTTTATAAAAACGATGTGTTACACGGAAATACCAAAACATTTTACACCGATAATGGTGAGTTGAAAACCGTAACACCCTATAAAAATGGACTTAAGGATGGAGTCGCATATGAGTTTGCCGGTGATGATCAGCGAATTCTTACCCTGACCACATACGATCATGATTTTATCAAAAAACAGGAGAAAATAAACAGAAGGAATAAACTGGGAAAACAAGGAGTATGGAGGGAGTTTTATCCGGCAGACAGTTCGTTGAAAAGAGAAATAAGGTACAAAAACGATATCTATCACGGCTATTACAAAGAATATGACAGAGAAGGGAAGTTGGTGGTGGCTCTGCTTTACATTGATGGTATTCTGCAGGAAAACCCGGAGGAACTGACATCACTTGAAATCCGAAAAACGTATTTTGAAAACGGATCCGTGAAGTCTGAAGTCAGTTATAATTATTTGGGAGAAAAAGAAGGCGCATCCAAGTTTTTTAATAAAAAAGGCGAGATTGAAGAAGTGAATATTTACTCGAAAGGAGCAATGCTGGCCAAAGGAAAATTGAATAAGAAAGGTGAGCGCATCGATTACTGGGAGTTTTATTACGAAAGTGAAAAATTACGCGCCAAGGGAGAATACAAAGACGGACTTAAAATAGGTGTTTGGAATTACTACCATGAAAACGGAAAACTTGAACAACAGGGAAAGTACGTGAAGGGAGAAAATCCTCACGGAGACTGGACCTGGTATTATTCAAACGGTGAAGTGTGGAGGGAGGAATCTTTTTGGAAAGGAAAAGAAGACGGAATGGCCACAGAATACAGCGATACAAATTCGGTGATTTCAAAAGGTGAGTATATCGACGGAAAAAAGGATGGTTTTTGGTTTTATGAACTTGGGGATCACCGTGAAGAAGGAAGATACATAGAAGGATTAAAAAATGGAGAATGGATTTATTACTACCCAAACAAAAAAATAAACTTTAAAGGATCTTACATAAACGGAGAACCCGACGGTAAGCATAGTTATTTCTATTTAAATGGTAAAATTAAGCGCGAAGAGTTTTACGAATTAGGCCGTGAAGAAGGAACCTGGAGGACATATGACGAAGAGGGAAACCTCATGCTTACATCGGAATGGGAGGGAGGAAATGAAGTTAGATTGGATAAAAAGAAAGTTAAATAGAAGGTGAAATACGATCGTCTGACCAGAGAAGAGCTGCTTGAAAAAGTGAACCTGTTCGAACAGGAACTAAAGGGGTATGTCAACAGACTGGACCAGCGATATAAGGTTTTTTTCGAACGAAATCTCGCCGGAATTTACCGATCCAGACTGGATGGAAAAATAGTTGAATGCAACGATGCGCTTGCTGAAATTTTGGGGTACAATTCAAAAGAAGAACTGATCGGTTCAGACGCTAAAATGCTCTATCAAAATATTAGGGACAGAGAAAAACACCTTGAATTACTTGAGACACAGAAATTCATCAAAAACAAAAAACTGGCCCTTCTTAAAAAAGACGGAACGAAAATCTGGGTATCAATCAGCACCACAAAATTTGGTGATAACAACAACAGGGAGTCGGATTACATGGAAGGGACGATCATAGATATTACCGAATTGATCCATACCCAGGAATTGCTTGAACACAACGAGCAAAACTACAAGGCTATGCTCGATGAATCACCCTATGGTATCATCATCATTCACAAAGGAGAAGTGGAGTATTTTAACCAACGGGCGGAAAAAATCCTAAAAATAAAGCTGGACAAAAAGAGCAACATCAAAAAATTATTCCCGCCCGAAGTTATCAAAGAGAAAGATGAGGAAGTGACGAGAACCGATTTGAAACACATTGACCGCGTTGAGTTTAACGCAGGTGCGGACCCTGTTTTTCTTGACATGTACATCAAACCAATTTTGTTTGAAAACCAGCAAATGACAGAGTTTTCTTTTGTGGATATTCGCGACAGAATTGAACTCGAAGAGGAAAAGATAAAAACAGGCGTTTTTCAAAAATTGAACAATCAGCTTAAGGCTGAAATAGGAAAAAAGGAGCGCATCGAAAACGAACTGGTGAAAAGCCTTGAACTAAACCAAAATCAGGCCGCGAAACTCACCGAATCACTGAAGGAAAAGGATATATTAATCAAGGAAGTCCACCACAGGGTTAAAAACAATCTCCAGGTAATATCCAGTATTTTTAATCTTCAAAACGCGTACAGCAAAAACGAAGGAATAAAAGAAGTACTGAAGGAAAGCCAGAATCGAATAAAGTCGATGGCCTACATACACGAGAGCCTGTACAAGTCATCGCAGTTGGGAAAGATTGATTTTGAAGAATATATGAGTAAGTTGTGCAATAACCTGATCCGGTCGTATACCATACGGGACAACCAGATTTCACTGTTGACCGAGACCGAAAAAGTTCTTTTACACCTTGATCAGGCCATTCCGTGTGGGCTCATGGTTAACGAGATCATATCCAATTCGTTAAAACACGCTTTTCCCGAAAACGGAAACGGCATCATTGCCATTACGCTTAGGAAAAGAAAAAACAGGGTTAAGCTTGTCTTGTCCGACGATGGAATAGGCATACCGGCCAATATTCTTAAAGGAGAAACCAACACACTGGGAATGCAGTTAATTGAAACCCTGGTAGAACAGATTAAAGGAGAATTGAAAATCAATACCGATACAGGATCCAGCTTCGCTCTGGAATTTGAATTGCAGCAGTGAACACGCCTATATAGTGCTTTTTTTCTAACTTCACACATCATTCCATTCCTGAAATAATGAAAAACATCTTGGTAATAGAAGACGAGAGCATTGTCTCAAAGGACATTCAAATGAGCCTGAAAAAACTGGGGTACAACATTTGCGGATCCAGCGCAACCGGCGAAGAAGCGGTTCAAAAAGCCAAAGAGACAAATCCCGACTTAATATTGATGGACATCATGTTGAAGGGAAAACTGAATGGCATTGAGGCGGCCCACATGATAAAAGAAGAACTGGACGTGCCGATCATCTACCTCACGGCATATGCCGACGAAAGCACATTGAACAAGGCAAAAATTACCGAACCGTATGGGTACATAATCAAGCCTTTTGAAGAAATTGATTTGCACACCTCAATCGAAATGGCCCTGTACAAGCACGCAAAGGAAAAAGAAAAGAAAAAGGAGGTGGACCTGATGTTTTCGGCACTCGAGAAAGGGGAGAAAGACGACATTCTTTTTATCAGGTCCAAATCAAGCCTGGTCAAACTTAAGGCG
>DNDT01000117.1 GCA_003487525.1 Flavobacteriales bacterium | reverse complement strand
CATAATTACACCGAAGTTGGGCTATGGCAAAAAGGGGGTTCCGGGACTCATCCCGCCCAATGAAACCCTTATCTTTGAAGTGACCTTAAATACAGTAGAAGACCTTTAATGAAACGCATTCTCATCACCGGTGGAGCCGGATTCATAGGTTCTCATGTTGTCAGATTGTTTGTTAACAAGTACCCGGATTATAAGATTGTTAATCTGGATAAGTTGACCTATGCGGGAAACCTTGAAAATCTGCGGGATATAGAAAATGCTCCCAATTACGCCTTTATCAAGGCCGATATCTGTGATGGCGGCCTCATGGATCGGATCATTGCCGATGAGAACATTGAAGGGGTCATTCACCTGGCGGCCGAGTCACATGTGGACAGATCGATAAAAAGTCCGATGGATTTTATTCATACCAATATAATTGGAACGGTTAACCTCTTGAATGCCGCCAAAAAACAATGGCAGGGAAAAAACCACGGACGTTTTTATCACATTTCGACAGACGAGGTATACGGGTCGCTGGAATCGGGCTTTTTTACGGAAGAAACGGCCTATGATCCTCGAAGTCCCTACAGTTCTTCGAAGGCAAGTTCGGATCATCTGGTCCGGGCATATGGGCATACCTATAAGCTCCCTGTTGTTTTAACCAATTGCTCAAACAATTATGGATCGTATCAGTTTCCGGAAAAACTAATTCCACTGATGATTCACAACATTCAGTCCGAAAAGCAACTTCCGGTTTACGGCAAGGGAGAAAACATCCGGGATTGGTTGTGGGTAGAAGATCACGCTCGTGCAATCGATATGGTATTTCATAAAGGAAAAGAAGGCGAGACCTATAATATCGGGGGAAACAACGAATGGAAAAATCTTGATCTGGTTCATTTCCTTTGTGATTTGATGGATAAAAAACTGGGCAGGGGCAAAGGCGAGTCGAGAAAACTGATATCGTTTGTTACCGACAGAGCGGGTCATGACATGAGGTATGCCATTGATGCATCCAAGATAAAAAAGGAGATTGGCTGGGAACCGTCGGTAAGATTTGAAGAAGGTCTGGAAAACACGGTTGACTGGTACCTGAAAAACGATGCCTGGCTCGAACACGTAACTTCGGGCGCGTATAAGGAATACTACGACCAGCAATACAAAAACCGTTAAGTTGTACTCCAGGGCATTTCATACCGGTGATCTTTCAAAAAAGAGGTTTTTAATTACCGGAGGTGCCGGTTTCATTGGGTCTCATCTCGCCGAATACCTCATGACACATGGGGCAGGTAAGGTGATGGTTATTGACAACCTGGTGACCGGAAGCAGACAAAACGTCGAGTCGTACATTACAAATCCTGCTTTCGAATTTATTCAGGGTGACATAAACGACGGTGAACTGATGATTGAGCTGTGCCGGAATTCGGACTACGTTCTGCATCAGGCAGCGCTCGGTTCGGTACCTCGGTCAATCGAAAATCCACTGGATAGTCACCATGCCAATGCGACAGGTTTTTTAAGTGTGCTGGAAGCGTGCAGAATTTCCGGAATTAAGCGTCTTGTTTATGCCTCATCTTCGTCCGTCTACGGAGATAGCGCTGAACTGCCAAAAAAAGAAGAGAAATTGGGATCACCAAAGTCACCGTATGCCATTACTAAATTGATGGACGAGCAATACGCAGAATTGTATTCGAAATTGCATCGCATGGAAATCACGGGACTCAGGTACTTTAACATTTTTGGACCAAAGCAAAACCCGAACGGACCATATGCTGCAGCGATTCCAATTTTTATTATTTCAGCATTAAAAGGAGTATCACCGCAGATTTTCGGAGATGGCGAGCAAACGCGTGATTTTACCTTTGTTGCGAATGCGGTCAAGGCAAATATGCTTGCCCTTTTTTCCCGGCCTGAGACATGTGGACGGGCATATAATGTCGCTTGCGGAAAACAGTACAGTTTAAATTACGTGCTCGACAAAATATCTGAAACAGTAGGTACAAAGATAAAAGCTTCCTATCTCAGCGAGCGAGAAGGAGATATTCGTCATTCCAACGCGGACATCTCGTTGATCGGGAAGGCAATGGGTTTTAAGCCAGATATTCAGCTGGAAGAAGGACTGGAATTCAGTGTTGAATGGTACAAAAGGAATGTTCAGAATTTTAGTTCCAGCCCGATGGGGCAATGATCCGAGCCCATGACATCTCCATAGATTTCTGCTGATTTTATGTTTTCCTTTACCCGCTCACTGACAAGGAAGTAATCGATTCTCCACCCCACATTTCGTTCTCTTGCCTTGAATCGCTGACTCCAGAACGTGTATTCAATTCTATCCGGATGCAGGATTCTGAATGAGTCCACCAGTCCGGACGTTGCAAAGGCATCCATTCCGTCTATTTCGACCTGGGTATAACCTGCGGTTTTGTTGTAATTTGATTTTGGCCTGGCTAGATCGATTTCGGTATGTGCAACGTTAAAATCACCGCCGACTATGACGGGTTTTTGCACCGCCAGGGAGGATAAAAAAGAACAAAAATCCCGGTCCCAGTTTTTCCTGTAATCCAGACGTTTCAGTTCATTTCCGCTGTTTGGAACGTACACATTAACAAGAAAGAATTTGTCGAATTCAAGTCCCGAAATTCTGCCTTCCTCATTGTGCTCGTCGATGGGCATTTCGGTAAACGACGCGATGGGTTTGTGTTTGGAAAATATGGCTGTTCCACTGTAGCCCTTCTTTTCAGCTTCGTTTGCGTAAACGCTATACCCGGGTAAATCCTTGCAGATATCACTGACAATCTCAATGCTTGCTTTGGTTTCCTGAACCAGAAAAAAGTCGGCGTCAAAGTTTTTTACAATGTCAATGAAGCCCTTTTTTACCGAGGCCCGGATTCCATTTACGTTCCAGGAGATGATTTTATAATTGGTCAAGCTTGTTTCTGATTGATGATGAATTCATAAATTTAACTAAATATATATAGCATGTTATGAAGCACCTCCTGACCTTTTCAATTCTGATTTATTCCCTTTGTTCAATCGAAGCACAAACCTTGGGTTCATGGAATTGCCTCGATTTTAACGGGACTACTAGCCAGGTAGTTGTACCAAATCAACCATCCTTGAATCCGTCAACGGCAGTTACGGTTGAAGCATGGATTAGTGCCGACGTGTGGGCAACGAGTATTTTTCAGGGTTCAATTGTAGCACATGACACCTGGGGAACCCAGTCAGAAGGATGGGCACTGCGAACCGGAGCAAACGGTTCATTGTCATTTGTCATTGCATTGAACAATAATGGATCATGGTATGAAGCGCAAAGTACTCCTCAGATGTTGACCAACAAGTGGTATCACGTTGCAGGCACCTATGACGGAACCACCGTAAGAATTTACATTAATGGCAAGCAGGTTGGAACCTGGACACAGGCCGGAACCATTACAACCAGTAACGTTGATATGAAAATCGGAAATTTCCCGGGCCCGGGTTCAAACAGGTATTTTGACGGTAAAATCGATGAGGTAAGAGTCTGGAACACTGCATTAAGTCAAAATACCATCAAGGAATACATGTGCCAATACATAAATCCAAATCATCCAAATTACTCCGGTTTGCTGGCCTATTACAACTTTGATTTAGCAGCCGGATCAATCGTGAATGATCTCAGCGGTAACGCAAATGATGGTTTAATAAGTGGAGCCACATGGGGAGCTTCAGGTGCAGCACTCGGTGATGAAAGTGCATTTCTGTACCCAACCGGTTGGACGGGAAAAGACCTTTCACTAAGTCATGCAAACGGTGACAGCATGAATGTCAGTGGAGTAACCGGAAATCCGGACGGAATACATCTTTACCGGGTAGACAACCATCCCAATTATCAGACAACACCTCCCGGTGTAATTCAGTTTCTCGATAACAGATATTGGGGAGTTTACCTCGTAGGTGGAACGAACCCTCACTATAATCTAAAATATAATTATGCTGGGTATCAGTATAATGGAGCGAAGACCGACTTAAACCTGAATTACCGAACCGATAACTCGGATATGACCTGGGACGGTTTGACCACCATTAATGACACCATTCAAACTACCTTGTTAAAATCGACAGCAAGTCAAGGGGAATTTATACTGGGGACAAATGATGTTCTGACCGATTTTAATCTTGTTTCACCTGTACATTCCACTATCGTCACCCTTCAGGGAAACGCTTCTCAAACGATTCCGTTCATCTGGAATTCGAGCTCGGTGGGAGGAACGAGTTCTCCGAAGTACAAATGTCACATTGATTACGACACTTCCAGTTTCAACAGTCCATTGCGGTCTTATCAGTCTTCCGGTTCCGGAGTGGACACCACCAAGGCAGTTACCTACCAGGATATGGCCAGCCTTATGATGCAATTGAAACTGGAATATGGAGATACACTTCATGCCAGGTGGACTGCCGAAGCACTGACAGGTCCGCTGGCAAGGTTTGCAAATGCCCCGTTTGACATCGATATTGTACGGGATGTAATTTCAACGGATGCGATCTATTTGTTTTTTATCAATCTGCCCGTGAATGATGATACGTTAAAAGCTGTTGAGGACGGAACTGACCTGGAAATTTTCAATTGGAGCCGGGCGAAGTCTTCCATTGGGAATGAACTGACCTATGAAATTCAGATTGCCGGTCATTCTGGAAATTTTAATAATCCGATCGCGGTTTTTCCGAGCGACAACAACGGTACAGATACCCTGGTTAGCATTAGTCATGCTGATCTGGCAACAATTTTAAAAGGTCTAAACCTTCAAAGTGGCCAGGTATTCAGGTTCAAATGGAGGGCAAAGGCAGAAATTGCATCCCTGCAGTCTTATTCTATAGAT
>DNDT01000378.1 GCA_003487525.1 Flavobacteriales bacterium | reverse complement strand
ACGGAATCTCCGATTAAAGTTCCGATTCAGGAACCGAAATGGCAAAGGAGGGGGCTTTGATGGTTTGGTCTTCGGTGTTGTAGAAAACGTATTTTTTTCCATTGTCGGGATTGTATATTTTCAAATACGTGATCACAAATTCGTCTTGTTCGTTGAATGCGATAATTTGTTCGCTGTATTCCAGTTTACTGAAATTCAGCTTGAAAGATTCCACTTCAGCGAGTGGTATGGCTATGTTAAACGGTCTGAATCCGTTCAAGTGAATCTCAAATTGGAGGGTATTTTGAAGAAAATAGTACTCCGGGATGCAATTATTGAATTCCTCGACTCCGACTTGGTGGATGATGTTAGGCTGAAATTCTTCAATTTTTCGGATAATTCGCTCGTTGTACGTTGCTTGGTCTGCATACTTAAAACCTTCATTCTTGTACCAAATCGAAAGCTCCAGTTCTATCATCGACCGAATTTTAACCCGGGCCGGAATTATTTCAAAGTCTTTTGATGACGAAACACCTTCATACTCCAGAATCTTATCAATGTCAAAACGATATGGCCTGGATGTGCTTTCGATCATTTGACAAAAACCAGTGTCAAAAAGAAAAATGAAAAAAACAAGCGTAATTTTATTCTTCATCCCGAGCCAATCTTATTCCCAGATCATCGTACTTACTGCCTAAGGTACTATAACTTCTGTTGGTAACCCTAATTTGTTTTTTGCTATTGTTCCAGCTCCCGCCTCTTATCACCTTGTGTGAACCTGTGTTAGGGCCTTCCGGGTTTTTATACGGGGCGTCGTGATAGTAGGTTTTACTGTACCAGTCACTGGTCCATTCCATGACATTTCCACTCATATCGTATATCCCCAATTCATTCGGTTTTTTTAATCCCGGTTTACGTGTGTGCTGGTTATTGTTGTCCAGGTACCAGGCTACCTGATCCGGATCATCGGACCCGCTAAAAACGTATTTCTTGCTGTTTTTTCCACCTCTTGCTGCGTATTCCCATTCGGCCTCACTGGGGAATCGGTAATTCAAATTGGTTTGACGGTTTAATTCTTCAATAAATCGTTCGACATCCTTCCAGGAGACATTTTCGACCGGGCATTCGTCGCAGTAGTTGAAAAACGATGGATTATACCCCATGATTCTCTTCCATTGCCGCTGCGTGATTTCGTACTTTGATATAAAGAAATTCTCTATATGCACTGAGTGCAGGGGTTTTTCGTCGTATTCGGCAAAACTTCCCTGAATAAATTCACCGCCTTCGACGTATACCATTTCTATCACTTTGCTGTCGTAGACACGGGCCTGTACCTTAAAGCTGACATTATTACTTATCAAACTTTCCCGTTCTTCCATGACATTCCAGATTATTCTCTTCTCACGCCCTCCGCTTATATCATTTCCTACCTCGCCGGAAACGCTTTTTAACGGACCCTCAAAGTCTTTTCCGTCTATAGAAACATACAAACTGACATCGAACAAATAATCGGGTGGAACCTTCATCAGGTCATAAAAAACCACAATTGAACTGCCGTCCCTTTCAGCGCGTACATTTCCGATTTGCTGTGAACTCAAGTGAAGAAAAAAGAAGCAAACAAAACAAAACGTTAGTCCAAGCCTCATGTTTCAAGGACGAAATAATTGAAAATAAGTTGCTTACTTATTGAATGTTTTGAGGTCATAGCCCGTAACCCCCAATGGTGCCGACGAACTTACGCTTCGAGTATAGCCAATAACGGTCTGTCCTCCATTTGCGGTATAAATTCTGTAGTAGCCATCCCGACCACTCCAGTTTTTTGTCGGAGCCACGATACTTAAAAACACAACATTCGAGTCCTGGTTGGTAATGGCCTGGTTTATTTGCTCAGCGTCGACCAGAGAAACATCGTTTTTATAGTAGTCCTTTACCTTTTCCAGTGATTCGACTTTGTTTGTCAGGTGCTGGTTCAGAATGTAAAGTGTTCTGGTTTTCATGACCATACTCTGGGTCTTGTAATACTTGTTAAAATCGGATGCAGAAGTATAGGCATTGTTTTTTACCATTCTGAACTGCCACTGTATATTTTGAACAAAAACGGGTATCTTGTAAAGCATGTCTTCATCCGGTTCAGTGTAATGTTTCATCTTGACACTTGCCACAATTTTACCCTTTGTTTCCATCGATTTTTGACCACCCATGAACAAATTGAGTGTAATCCAATCTTTGTCACCGGCAATGTAATTTCTGGTCAGAAATGATTTTGTTTTGTCATTGATGTATTCCCTGTATGTTCCCTGATCTATTATCTCAAATTTTGTGAGATCCCAGTATTTTTCAACTGCAGCTGTCAGCGCCTTGCTGAAACCTGACTCTGAATACTGATCTAAAACTACATATGTCGTTGATTTCAGAAGCCTGTCGTATTCTTTCTGATCATAGACCAACAAGTCATCAATCTCTTGGGAATGTAAGGAAAAGGATAAGATTATAAGGGAAAAAATTAGTTTTGCTGCTTTCATCAAAATTCAATTTTAGCGATATTAATAAAAAATGGACAAAGCCTTTAGCGATATCCCGAAACAGTTTGCTGGCAAGTCCGGAAAACTGATAATAAATGGCATATTGATTTGCCTTGTTCTCAGTTTTATTTCGTCGCCACTATTGGCACAAAATAAACTACCCAAATTTACCGGAGTTGATTTAAACGGTAAAACTGTAAATTTCCCAAAAAGTTTTGAAGGGAGGAAGACCCTTGTCGGATTTGCATTTTCGACAAAGGTTCAAAGCGACCTGGAGTCTTGGTTGGAGCCGGTATTCTACGAGTTAATCGATACGAATTCACTTGCGTCAATGGTTTACGATGCAGATGTTTACCTTGTTATTTGTTTTAACAGCACCAATATCAGTTTCAAACAAAAAGTGAGAAGGGAACTGGAAGAAAATGTGCTTCCCGAGTTGTATGCCAATGTCGTTCTTACCGAAGCGGATGGAGGCGAAATTTCTTCCGAACTTGGCATTCATGATAAATCAATACCCCATTTGTATACCATAAGTAAATCTGGTGAAATAACGTACTATACCTCAGGGGTATACACTGAGAAAAAATTTGAGAATCTTACAGAACTTCTAGAAATAGACTGAAAGCAAATACACTGAAAAATGATAAGCTTACTCTCCCCGGCAAAAAACATGGATTTTTCAAAGAATGTGACGATTCCCTCACAAATTTTTCCTGTATTCATGGAAGATTCAGACATTCTGATGAGCAAGCTCAAAAAACTAAGTGCCAGACAATTGGGTAAGTTAATGAATCTCAATGCTCAATTATCGGATTTGAATTTTGAGAGAAATCAACGTTGGAACAAAGCGTTTGAAAACAACGATCGGAAAGAGGCTGTTTTTGCTTTTAACGGTGAAGTATACAGGGGCTTAATGGCGTCTGAGTTTTCTTCCGAAGATCTGGCGTTTGCCTCGGAGCATCTGCTTATATTATCCGGTTTACACGGGGTGCTAAGGCCCCTGGATCTTATACAGCCGTATCGGCTTGAAATGGGCAGTAAAATCAAAATTAGCTCCCGGATTAAAAATCTATACGAATTTTGGGGTGACAAGGTCTCGGACTATATAAATCAATCCTTGCGGGATCATAAGGAAAAGGCCGTGATCAATCTGGCATCGAATGAATATTCGAGGGTATTGATTTCCAGGAAAATCGATGCACCGATTATTGATGTTAAATTTCTCGATTGGAAGGACGGCACGTATAAATCGGTCATGACCTGGGCAAAATTGGCAAGGGGCATGTTGGCCAGCACAATAATAAAAGAAAAAATTGACCGTCTTGACGCAGTCAAAGACTTGAATTTCGGGAATTATTCATACAATGAATCCCTGAGTTCCGATTTATCTTTTGTATTTACCAGAGAGCACTTGCCAAACAAATGAAGAAGGTTTGTATTGGATATTTCTTTTTCGTGGTCTTTCTTGGCTTTCCGTTGCTCGGCACTGCTCAAAGCCTGTT
>DNDT01000270.1 GCA_003487525.1 Flavobacteriales bacterium | reverse complement strand
ATCAGATTTTTCACTGGTAGTAACTCAAAAAAAATAGCTCCGGAATTAAGGGTTTTGCCTGAAATCCCCGCTGGGTAAAGGTATAAATAATACGTATAATTGTGTATCCAGATATCTTAGCAAATATGATCATTGTCAGTATATTCGCCAGGGTGACAAAGGTCACCACGAGGGGCTTTTTCAAGTAATACTTTCGCCTTTTAAATAAAAAAAAAGACTAATCAAAATGGCACAATCACATCATCAAGTACTAATTATCGGAGGGGGAACAGGCGGAATAATGATTGCAGCTCAATTGCAGAGAAAGAGCAAGAAAAAACTGGACATTGCAATTATTGAACCTTCCGAAACTCATGCATATCAACCTGCCTGGACTTTGGTAGGTGCCGGAATCATGAAGATGAAACAAACGCTTAAAAAAGAAAAAAACCTAATCCCGAAAGGCGTAACCTGGATTCAGGACCGGGTAAAAGACATTGACCCCGATAACAATTCTGTTATTCTGGAATCGGAAAAGTCACTTACCTACGACTATCTGGTAGCGGCGCCCGGAATTCAAATGAATCTTGATGAAATAAAAGGTCTGAAAGAAGCCTATGGTAAAAACGGTGTGTGTTCGAATTACATAGACCCCGAATACACCAAAGAAGTACTGAAGAATTTCAAGGGTGGAAATGCCCTGTTCACTCAGCCTGTAACGCCCATAAAATGTCCCGGGGCACCTCAAAAAATTATGTATCTGGCTGCGGACGAAATCGAAAAAAGAGGATTGAAAAACCACACAAACGTCATATTCGCCACACCCGGAACCGTGATTTTCGGTGTTCAGCCTTTCAGGGATGAACTGGAGAAATACCTGATCAAATACAATATCAAACAACGATATGGTTACAAGCTGGTAGAGATCGACGGGAAAAAGAAGGAAGCGCATTACGTTCGACTCGAATTACCGGATGGAAACAACTATATCGTGAATGATGAGCGTAACGCAGCGGGTTGTGTGGGTTATGTCTGGGAAGGCGAGGTAAGGCGTTCAGTTCAGGAAGTCAATTCCTCTTTCCATATGGAAAAAAAAGGCACACATTATATTATTAAATACGACATGTTGCATTTGGCTCCACCCCAATCAGCCCCTACCTGGTTTCAGAAAACCAAGCTTGCCAATCCGGACGGACCAAACAAGGGATGGATGGCTGTGGATAAAAACTCGCTGCAGTCCAGATTTTACCCCAACGTATTCGGAGTGGGTGATGTAACCGATGCACCAACCGCGCGAACCGGAGCTGCTATTCGCAAACAGGCTCCTGTGGTAGTGAACAATATAATTCGGTTGATGACAGGCCAAAAAGCGGATTGCAAAAACTATCAGGGGTATTCATCATGTCCTTTGGTGGTTTCACACAATAAAATGTTGCTGGCCGAATTCGGATACGACGGAGCAAGGATGTCCGATCCAATGTTAANNGAAACGATATGGATTGCCTTTCTTATACTGGAAGATGATGTTAAAAGGAAAAATGTAAGACTATGAAAAGAATATTAGTCCCTACAGCATGTGACGAACCTTCGGCAAGAGCACTGAGGTTGGCCACGGCACTCTCGAAAAAGAACAATGCCCGGGTTTACGTACTCAGGGTAGTAAAAACCCATGGTGGCGCTTATTTTGACAATAAGGGCGAAATCGTGCAAGATGGTTCTCACGACATAAAGCAATACATCGATCAAAAAGAAGAAGAAACACAGCGACTCGAAACATGGACCAACGCCATTAATCCGGAAGCATTTAAGGTTGTTAAGTACGGTGGCGTGGCAAATGTCATTCTGGATACCATGAAGAAATATAAAGTCGGTTTGGTTATTATGGGAAATGACAAGGTCGAAGAGGATAAAAACATTTTTTTCGGAGATCTTACCTCCTATCTCATAAAAAAATCAACCGCCCCGATTTTGTCGCTTAAATCTGATCTTATGCCGGAAAACCTGAACAATATCGTGTTTGCGAATGAATTTGATCACCAGCTATCGTATTATGACGCCCTTCAGGATCTACATGTGCTGTGTAGTGCAAAAATTGATTTGCTTCGCATCAATGTTCCAGAATCATCGACCGAAGAAGAAATCCTTGAAAACATGGATTACTTCGCCCGCAGCAACATGATCAAGAATTTTTCTAAAAACGTTTACAAAACACAGCATAAACCCGAGCCCGGAATTGTCGAATGGATATCCAATCATCCATGTGATGTACTGGCAGTCAAAAACATTACCAGAAGCGGGTCTCCCCTGTTTAAAAAGAAATTGAGCAATCAGTTTTTAAAAAATGCACGCGTATCAACCTTGATTTACAATGATTGAATTAATTAAACAACCCTGGCCATGGTATGTCGGGGGACCAATAATTGCAATTGTCTATGCAACGTTACTCCTTTTCGGCAAGGGATTTGGAATATCAGCTTCTCTGCGAGCCATGTGCAGTGCGCTTGGAGCAGGGAAACGAATTAGCTTCTTCAACTTTGACTGGAGAGGCCAAACCTGGAACTTTATGTTTGTTTTTGGAGCAATGATCGGCGGTTTCATTGCGGTTACCTGGCTGTCTGACGGATCTCCAATGGATTTAAATGAGAATACCATCAAAGAGTTGGAGCAATATGGCATAACAAGTTGGCAAAACGGTCTGGTTCCGGTTGAATTCTTTAACTGGTCGAATGTGTTTTCACTTCAAGGATTTGTTATCATGGCGATTGGGGGTTTTCTTATTGGATTCGGTTCGCGATATGCAGGTGGCTGCACAAGCGGACATGCAATAAGTGGCCTGGCTGATTTGCAACTACCCTCTCTTGTGGCTGTAATTGGATTTTTTATCGGCGGATTAATAATGACATGGTTTATTCTTCCATTTATCTTAAGAATGTAATATGAAGTATCTGAAATTTATTTTAGTCGGCATGTTTTTCGGAATCATGTTTGTTAAAACCGAAGTAGTATCCTGGTTCCGCATTTACGAAATGTTCCGGTTCGAAAGCTTCCATATGTATGGAATTATAGGTTCGGCTGTCGTACTTGGCATTGTATTTACCTGGTTCATCAAAAAGAATCGCATCAGGGATATGTACGGGAACGACATTATGTTTGCTAATAAAGATAAGACCTGGCCCAGATACATCATTGGCGGAATAATCTTTGGCCTGGGTTGGGCAATGACAGGTGCCTGTCCCGGACCAATGTTTACCCTGCTCGGAGCTGGATTTTTAATCATGTTCGTGGTTATTGTATTTGCGATTATCGGGACATGGGTGTACGGAGCAGTGCGAAACAGAATTCCCCATTAGGTAAAAAAGATTGGGCTAATTTGCTCATTTTAGGATAATTTGTTGACTTTAGCTCAACCAATTTATTTCCACATGCCCAATACTTTCTACAGAGCTATTCTTTTGCTGGTTTACGTCATTTTCATTGTTTCTTGTGGAACCGAGGAGGTGACAGATCAAAAACCGGTGACAAAGGTTTCAGTTATCATCCCAATTAAAAAGGATGTACCAGTGACAAGTGTATTTGTCGGCGAGGTAAAAGGACTTTACGATATTCCTATCCGTGCCCGTGTCGATGGCTATCTTGAGGAAAAACTATTTCAGGAAGGCAGTCTGGTCAAAAAAGGTCAGTTGTTATATGTAATAGATGCCCAGCCATACAAGGCTGAAGTTGCCAGTAAATCAAGTGAGGTTGCAGAAGCCAGAACGATTTTGGTTAAAGCTGAAAACGAGTTGCGGAGAATAAGACCTCTGGCCGAAATAAATGCCGTTAGTCAAATGGATTTGGATGCGGCCATAGCCGAAGAAGGTGCGGCCAGGGCAGCACTTGATGCTGCTGAGGCAAATCACGAGATTGCATTGATAAAATTGAGTTATACCCGGATTCACAGCCCTATTACCGGTGTTATAGGAAAGACCAAGGCCGAATTGGGTGAATATGTCGGGCAATTCCCGAACCCGGTGATATTAAATACCGTTTCACGTCTGGATACTATTTTGGTCCAGTTTTTTATCACGGAATCAAATTACCTCAAAGTTGCCAGAGAATTCATTGCCGTGAACAAATCAATGATGTCGGGACATAATGCAAACAAAGCCAAAGAACGGAATCTGGAACTTATATTGTCCGATGGCAGTGTACATCCCTACAAAGGCGCGGTTGATTTTATCGACCGGGAAGTAGATTCAGAAACCGGATCTATCATGGTACAGGCTTCGTTTCAAAATCCGGAAGGCTTGGTTCGTCCGGGGCAATTTGCGCGCATTAACGTGCTTATGCGAACTGAAAAAGACGCGGTTCTGATTCCCTGGCGTAGTGTCGTTGAAGTTCAGGGAAAGACCAACGTCTATGTGTTAAACGATAGCAGTCAAGTTGAAATGCGGGAAATAATAAGTTCGCACAAATACGGAGATCTCATTCTGGTGGATGAGGGGCTAAAACACGGAGAAAAAGTGCTTGTGGATGGAATTCAACGAGTCCGTTCAGGGATGACGGTAGAAGCCGTGACGGATACATTTATCAGTAAGTCAAGCAATCCATTTTAATGAGCAATTCTGACGGAGGTAATTTTTTTGTCAATCGCCCAATCGTGGCGATGGTGATCGCCATTGTCACGGTAATTGTGGGAGTTGTATTCATGTTGGGACTTCCGGTCGAACAATATCCAAACATCACCCCTCCCATGGTTCGTGTTTCCACTACCTATACGGGGGCGAATGCACTGAATATCGAGAAATCCGTCGCCACACCCCTGGAACAAGAGGTCAATGGAGTCGAGAACATGATTTACATGAAATCTGTCAACTCCAATGACGGGAGGTTAAGTCTGGATGTGTCTTTCGAAATCGGCTCAGACCCGGATATGAGCACGGTTTTTACACAAAACAGGGTTGCCCAGGGAACGCCCAAGCTGCCCGCAGACGTAAAACAGTTCGGAGTAAAGACCGAAAAAGCTCTTTCTTTCCCAATGATGCTCGTTTCGGTTACTTCTCCCGGGGATGTATACGATCAAAAATTTCTTGGGAACTTCAGTATCATTAACATCAAGGATGTACTTGCCCGGATAAAAGGCATGGGTAAGGTTGAAGTATTCGGAGCCAGCGATTATTCGATGAGAATCTGGGTAAAACCTGACATACTTGCCAAAATGGGTATTTCCATACCCGAAATTGCCGATGCCATTCGAAATCAAAGTGTGATTGTACCCGGAGGTAAGTTCGGAGCCGAACCTGCACCTCCCGGAACAGAATTCACCTTCAGCGTGCAATTACCGGATAGACTTCAGTCGGAAGAGGAATTCGGAGATATTCTGGTACGGACGAATCAGGATGGTTCGCAGGTCAGAATTCATGACATTGCCCGTGTTGAACTGGGCATTGAGACATACAATGCGTTTACGCGGTTAAATGGAAAAACGTGTGCCGCATTGGCATTGTATCAAACACCCGGATCAAATGCGGTGGAAATCGCCAACGAGGTTAGAACCGTGATGCAAACCTTAAAGGCTAAATTTCCAGAAGGTGTTGACTATAAGATATCATTGGATACGACTTCAGCCATAACTGCAGGGATTGAAGAGATAATCGTTTCATTGATCATTGCACTGTTGCTGGTCATCCTTGTCGTATTCTTGTTTATTCAGGACTGGAGAGCCAGCTTAATACCCACCATTGCCATTCCCGTGTCGCTGGTCGGTGCATTTATCGTGTTTCCTTTGCTGGGATTTACCATTAATGTACTGTCCTTATTGGGTCTGGTACTTGCCATTGGAATCGTGGTGGATGATGCCATTGTCGTTGTTGAAGCCGTTCAGGTCAATATCAGCAAGGGGATGAAAGCCAAGGAAGCCACCACCCTGGCCATGAAAGAAGTCACCGCCCCAATTATCGCAACTACCCTGGTGTTGGTGGCGGTATTTGTACCTGTGGCTGCCATGGGTGGAATTACGGGACGCTTGTACCAGCAATTTGCCATTACCATTGCCGTGTCTGTTCTTTTCTCCTCTTTTAACGCCCTCTCGTTAAGTCCTGCACTGTGCGGGATTCTTCTAAAAGAACCGAAACCCTACAAAGGATTGCTGGGTTCCTTCTTTGGTGGGTTTAACAAGACTTTTGACCGCACAACCGAAAGTTATATGTCTTTCACAAACGTTATTTCAAGAAAGATTACAAGAGGATTGGTTTTCATCGGGATAATTACGGCAGGTATTTTTGTGGTGAGTCTCGGTGTACCCGGAGGTTTTTTACCTGAAGAAGATCAGGGTTATTTCTTTGTGAATGCTCAGATGCCTTCTGCCTCTTCCCTTCAACGCTCGGACGAAGTTGCAAAACAGATCGAAGAAGTACTGAATAAATACCCTGAAATTGAATACCACACAACCGTTACGGGTTTCAGCATGCTTTCAGGTGGTTTTTCAACCAACAACAGTTTTATTTTTGTCGCACTGAAAGATTGGGCCGAACGAGATTTGACCGCCCTGGAAATTACCCGTAAAATCAATAGGGATTTAAGTCAGATCAAAGGCGGATTGTGTTTTTCTTTTGGTCCTCCCGCCATACCGGGATTGGGAAGTGGATCCGGATTTACCATGATGATCCAGGATAAAACCGGCCAGACACCGGAGTATCTGGCCAAAGTGACGGGAGATTTTATCGGTGCATGCCGAAAGCGACCTGAGATCGGGCAGATATATACGACCTTCCAGGCAACGGTTCCTCAGAAATTTATGCGCATAAATACCGAAAAAGCCCTGAAAACAGGAGTTTCTCTTTCGGACATTTATACCACCGTGGGTTCTTTCCTCGGCGGAACATATGTGAACGATTTCAATCGATTCGGGAGACAGTACAAGGCTTACATACAGGCTGAACCCGAATACAGAAGGAACGAAGAAGGAATGAATATGTTTTTTGTGCGAAACAATTCGGGTAAATACGTTCCACTCGCCTCATTGGCTCAAATTGAAAACATCCAGGGGCCAGAATTCACAAACCGATACAATCTGTTCAGAGCTGCGGAAATTGGGGGCAGCCCCGCACCCGGGTACAGCTCGGCGCAGGCACTGTCCGCTCTTGAAGAAGTTGCTGCCCAGGTATTACCAGCTGGAATGGGATATGACTGGGGCAATATGTCGTACCAGGAGAAAAAAGCCGCCGGAGGCGGAAACATTGTTTTTGTTTTTTCACTGCTTTTTGTTTTTTTGATTTTGGCGGCTCAATATGAAAGCTGGTCTCTCCCACTCAGTATCTTACTTGGAACACCTTTTGCCGTATTCGGAGCTTTTCTCGCGCTATACCTTTCCAGGTTATTCAGCGAAAGTTACGAGTCGAATATTTTTGCGCAAATATCCTTGGTAATGCTTATTGCAATGGCAGCCAAAAACGCCATTCTGATTATTGAATTTGCCAATCAGAAATTTGAGTCTGGCATGAGCCTGTTTGACTCGGCTATCGAAGCCGCCCGTTTGAGGTTTCGCCCTATCTTAATGACGGCTTTTTCATTTATTCTCGGCGTGTTTCCGCTAATCGTTGCCAGTGGTTCCGGAAGCGAAGCCAGAAAAGTTATGGGTATGGCTTTATTGGGTGGAATGAGTGTGGCAACTTTTCTGGGAGTATTCCTTACCCCTATGCTCTTTATCTTTATCGGTAAAGTTGCCAATTATGAAAAGAAGCGGGAAGAAAAATTGTCGATGACAACTACCGGTGATGATTAAGTTAAGACCTCTGACATATCGTACCCTGGGATCAGCCATGATCGTTTCCTTGCTATATGCATGCGCTGTCGGTCCAAAGTTCGAGACACCGGTAATTGAAAGCCCGCCAGTTTTTCTGAATGCCAATTCAGAAGGAATTCAGGATTCGGTTTTTGATTTAAGGTGGTGGGAATTGTTCAATGACCCTTCACTGGACTCGTTGATTAAATTGGCTTTAAGCGAAAACAAGGATATCCTGATTGCGGCATCCAGACTGGAGCAAGCCAAATACAATCTCGGTTACAACAGGGCCGATTTTTACCCAAAGTTTAATTATGGTGCGGGCGTTTCAAGAGGAAACTTTGCCGGTGGAATTTTGTCATTTGACGAAACCAAAACGGTTTACAACGTCAACGGTCAACTGAATTGGGAAATTGATTTCTGGGGCAAATTCAGAAGACAGACCGAATCGGCCAAAGCGGAAATGCTGGCAACCGAATATGGTGTGCGCACTCTTCAGATTGGCCTGATAACCGAGGTTGCACGAAATTATTTTCTCCTTCTTGATNNTTGATTCGAGAGACAGCGGCCATAAAATAATACAGGCAAGGTATGCCAACGGTATTATACCCGAAATCGACGTTAATCAGTCACAAATCCAACTCGCGATTTCCCGGGCAGCCATCCCAACTTATGACCGATTAATTACGAATACACAGAACAATTTGAGCCTGTTGCTGGGTCGTAATCCGGGAAGCATTCAGGTCGGAAAGGGTCTTTTTGAACAGGAACTAAAGCCCGATATCCCGTCCGGACTCCCTTCTGAATTATTAATCAGAAGACCTGACATTTTAAGTTCTGCCGAACAATTGCATGCACAAACCGCCAAAATTGGCGTTGCACAGGCCCTTCGATACCCTTCAATAAGTTTAACGGGACTTTTCGGTGCTGTTTCGGATGATCTTTCAGGTTTGACAACTGGAAAAGCAGCTTGGTCTGCAGGTGTCAACCTGATGGGGCCTCTTTTCCATTTTAACAAGAATAAAAGAAGGGTTCAGATAGAACGAGAGAAAACAGAACAGGCAGTTTTAACCTATGAAAAGACTGTGATCAATGCGTTTGCGGAAGTCGAAAATTCGCTGAAATCCATTGAAACACTGAACGAAGAATTACTGGCGAGAAAGGAGCAGTTAGAGGCAGCTACCAATGCGGAAACACTTTCGTTTGAACGATATAACAAAGGAGTGACCAGTTATCTGGAAGTGCTTGAAAATCAACGTTATTCATTTGAGGCTGCCCTACTCTATTCCGAGACATATCAGAATTTACTCAATGCATACATTTCATTGTATAAATCTCTCGGTGGAGGCTGGATAAGCGAAGAAGAATTGAACTCAGCCGAATCTCAACAAGGAAAGTAGCATTTCAATCTTGTATTCATGTTGAACCTATTGGAATTCAACATAATGCATAGTCCGCGGCATTCCATGTAGGACATCCGTTCAAGCGGCTCAAATTCCACATCTCGAAAAAATATGATTTATATCATAAATAAAAATGATATTTTCGCGAAATGATAGAAGGAAAGGACCTCATTTTAGCGACAAAACCTTACGCTCAGGAAAACAGAAAGTTAAGCTGGTTTTATACCATTAGCAGTTTTGCTTTGCTCATCACTTCATACGTCACAAGCGTTTTGGTAGAGAATTTGTGGCTCAAATTCACCTTTGCGGGCATTGCCGGCCTCCTGAATGTGCGGGTGTTTGTCATCTATCACGATTTTTTACACAAGGCGATATTGGCCAACTCGATTTTTGCCAAAAGCATTTTTGCCGTTTTTGGACTTTACATGCTGGCTCCTATTTCTATATGGCGCAGATCTCATGACTATCACCATAAGCACAATTCGAAACTATATTCATCCAGCATCGGCTCATTCCCGATTGTAAGCAAATCTGATTTTGCAAAAGCCTCCAAATACGAGCAACGACTGTATTTATTTATTCGTCATCCCATTACAATCAATCTTGGCTACATCTTTGCTTTTGTCTACGGGATGTGTATTAAGTCGTTTTTGGCTAACCCTAGGAAACACTGGGATTCACTTGTTGCTTTGGCATTTCATGTAAGTCTTGGCGCATCGATCTACTATTTCTTTGGATTACCCAGTCTTTTAATCAGCTTCTTTATCCCGGCTTTAATGGAAGGTGCGATTGGGTCATACCTGTTTTATGCCCAACATAATTTCCCTGGTGTAGAGTTTCAGGATAAACTAAACTGGTCTTACGACAAGGCGGCTCTTGAGTCGTCAAGTATGATGAAAATGCATCCGATCAGCCATTGGTTGTCTGCCAACATCGGTTATCATCATATTCATCATATGAACGCCAAAATACCGTTCTACAGGCTTCCAGAAGTCTACAAGGCGTTCAAGGAGTTTCAGAATCCCAAAACAACATCCCTCTTACCCAAGGATGTCCTGGCTTGTTTTAAATTAAAAGTCTGGGATCCGGATCAACGAAAAATGATCGGACTCAAAGAATTAAAACTACAGGGATTATACTCCTAACGCCCTATTTATAAATAATTTGGGATAAAACATATTCCATTGCGCTAATATGCGCCTTGTGCATATTGTTTGCATCAATAATCACCCATGGTGAATTATTTCGGTCGGNNCTGAAGTACCACTGGCGATTCTGCATCGGCGTTGGTTTGGGTAACGCAACCGAACGCATGTTTCGGGGATTGAGGTGCTCTGAAAACTTCTTAATGGCACCACCTTTACCCGCAAAATCACGTCCTTCAAATAGAATCATGACCCGTTTGTTTCGCTTCACAATCCAGGCTTGCATCTTAATGAGTTCAATCTGAAGTTCTTTTATGCGTTTTTCGTAGTTAATCTTGTCAATTACTTTTTTGTAATCAAGTTCTTCCTCAAAAAGCATGTATTTAATGCCTTTCTTGGTATTTATCAACTCGAGGTCCTTTTTGCTTATGGAGGGAACTTTCTTGCTTATTGCAGGAGTCTTCTCGCTTGTAACCGGTTCTGCTTGATTCATCTGTCTAATTGTATTACGGAACGGTGATATCTCTGAACAGTATTCGGGTCTGGTAAGAGACGCAGTCTTTCATCCGTCTTTCCATCATAATCAAAGAGGTTTAATACATACCGCATGGATTCCAGACGCATGATAAGCTTGTTATTGGCATTTATTATTATCCAGGGGCAAAATGAGGTATGCGATGAAGAAAACATCTTTTCCTTGTGGATCGTATATTCATCCCATTTGCTTCTGGATTTCTCGTCCACCGGACTTAATTTCCACTGTTTAAGCGGATTGGTTTTTCTGCTTTCGAAACGCCTCGATTGTTCCTTTTTGGATATGGAGAACCNNGCCTGATGAACTTATCGTAATCCGCTTTGGAACAAAAACCCATTACCGGCTCTACCACTGCCCTGTTGTACCAGCTGCGATCAAAAAAGACAATTTCACCCGGATTGGGCAGTTCTTTAATGTAGCGCATAAAATACCACTGACCCTTTTCTATTTCAGATGGTTTAGCCAGTGCAACCACACGCATCGAACGAGGATTTAAATGTTCTTTAAAACATCTTATGGTTCCTCCTTTTCCCGCTGCATCTCTGCCTTCGAATAGAATCGCCAGTCGTTTATTCTTCTTCAGCAACCATTGTTGAAGCTTTTTGAGCTCTATCTGAAGAAACTCAAGCTCTTTTTCATACTTTATTTCGGCTTTAATTTTTCGAATATCCAAGCCCTGAGTCTTGAGGTGTCGTTGAAGTTCCTTTCTGGTTTTTAATACTTCAAGGTCTTCGGCCGTAATGAATGCTTGTTTGTCCTTGCTCAATTATTTGGGGGTTTTAAGAATTAGCACCGGATGGGATTTCTCCGGTCAATGATTTTAGAAAAGCCAAAACACTTTTGACCTGCTCGTCGCTCAAATCCTTATTCAACTGCAACTTTCCCATGATTCTGATAACTTTGGACAAGTCACTGACGCTACCGTCGTGCAGATATGGTGAAGTCATTTCGATATTTCTAAGTGAAGGCGCCTTGAATACATACTTTTCGGCTTCATTGCCGGAAACTTTGAATCTGCCCTCATCGATCACCTTACTGCCTGTCAGTTCCCAATAATCTCCATAGAGTCCAAACTTCTGGAACATGTTTCCGCCTACTCCGGCTCCTGTATGGCATGTAATGCATCCCACTTCAATAAAATCATACAAGCCCTTTTTTTGATCCTTGTCAAGCGCATTTTCATCGCCATTGAGATAGTCGTCAAATGCGGAAGGTGTTATCAGTGTGCGCTCAAATGCCGCGATGGCATACCTAAGGTTTTTATAGGTAACAGGGTCGCTATCATCCGGAAAAGCCGACTTGAACATTTCTTTGTAAGTGTCTATGCCTTTCAGCCTGTCAACAAGAAATTTCTCACTCGGTATGTTCATTTCGACCGGATTCAGAATGGGCATACCGGCTTGTTCTTCCACGTCAGCTGCCCTGCCATCCCAAAATTGTGCGAAATGCAATGCGGCATTATATACACTGGGCGAATTTCTGTCACCGTTTTTTCCAAGGTCTCCTTCCGAGAATTGTTTGTTATCAACACCGTAAGTTTCGAGTCCATGACAACTGTTGCAGCTGTTGTTTCCATCCTTGGAGAGGCGGGTATCCAGATACAGGGTTTTTCCCAGTGCAATTTTTTCGTCGGTAAGAGGATTTTCAGTGGATTCCGCCCTTGAAGGTAGTGCCGTAAAGAAACGTGTCGCTTTTTCAAGCAATCCTTTTTCATGTTCGGGAACATACATTGCCTGAGCTTCATTGCTTTCGGCAGGAGTTTCATTGGTACTTCCTCCGCAAGCAGAAATTAATGCACTAACAACGACTAAAAATGGGATTTTTCGCATTTTAATAAATCATTATAGGTTCTTCGCTATCAAGATAGTCATTTTAAGATTTTTAATCAAGCATTCAATCACATCTATTTCTGATTTAAATCATTGCCTTTTGAACATCATTCAAACCATTCATATTCAGCGCCTCCCTGATTTTCTCGTTACTTACATTACTGGAGGATGTAATCAAGGCGGACATCTCTCCCATTGCAATTTTTAACATATAGGAAGGAATTCTCAATGACAGGTATTGCTTTCCAAAACCTGCATACATGGATTTTTGGACGTCGCCCCAAAAAAGAACCCCGTCACAGAGATTAAATGTCCCTGCCAATGGGTCCGTTAGCAGATGAAAGATCATATTGGTCAATGAATTCAGGGAAACCCACGCACACCGCTTTGAATCTTTCGATAATCGCATCTGCAAACCGAATTTTGCGATTAATTTATATGGATCTGCCATGCCGCCGTACTTTGAAATGACATTGGAAATTCGTCCGACTGAAACATTTTCGGACAGAGACTGAAATTTCATATGCTCTTTTTCCCAGTCAACGCAGACATTTGCCAAAAAGTCACCACCGCCGTCATCGCTTTCCAGATTTGGAATTTCCGAATCATTGGATCCATAGTAACCTATGGCCGAAGCGCCGAAATAGCTTTTCAATGTTACTTTTTGCCTCGTTATTTCATCGGCCAGCAGCCGTGTGCCCACTATCCGACTGTCATAGATCAGCTTTTTTCTTTTTTCTGTCCAGATTGCCCCACCTATAGAGGCTCCCGACAGATTGACAAGATAGTCGACATCGGAGAATGCTCCGGAATCGATGTGCCCTTCGTCAATGCTCCAGTAGAAAATCTTTTTTGATGAATTGGCCTTTCCCCTGTTGGATGTCAGGTGTGATACGTTAAAGCCGTTACTCAGCAAAAGTTCAGTCAGGCTCGTACCTATTAACCCGGAAGATCCGGTAATCAGCACATTTTTCCTGAGGTTATCCATCTGCAACTACTTAGTATTCAATTGCCTTAATTCGAATGTAATAACTTTTTAAGAGTTAGCGGTTAATTACTTTCAACACCTTCCTAATCATGGCAAAAAAAAGCTTCTACATTTACTCTAAACATAATTCTACATGGCAAAAACAATCAGTGAACGAAAAATATACGTGCTTGACACCTCGGTAATAATTCACGACCATAATTCCATTATGAATTTCAAGGAGCACGATGTTGCCATACCCATTACCGTGTTGGAAGAACTCGATAATTTTAAACGAGGCAATGACACCAAGAATTTTGAAGCAAGGCAGTTTATCAGAATGATCGACAAATTGTCGGGAAGTCTGACGTTAAATGATTGGCTACCGCTCAATGGCCCCAAAAAAGGCAAATTTCGAATTGTAATGCAAAATGAAGTTCAGGAAATGGACGCAGAACGCATTTTCAGGGACAATAAAGCGGATCATCGAATTCTGAATACTGCGCTCACGCTTCGGGAACAGGAAAAAAATGCACGCGTTATTCTGGTTACCAAGGATATAAACCTGAGAATAAAAGCAAAGGCCCTTGAACTTGAAGCACAGGATTATGAAACCGGAAAAATAAAGGACCTGACAAGCTTAAACACTGGAATTTCGAACATAGAAAACATTGAAAGTGAAGTTATCAGAAAGATATTTACGGACGGTTCCATCGAGAACATTGATTTTCTGGGTAAGTCAAAAAGAGCAAATCAGTTTTACATACTGAAAAACGGAAAATCTTCTGCCCTGGCCTTTTACAATCCGGTTAAAGACCTCGTTGAGCGAGTCGAAAAACTTTACACCTATGGTATAAAGCCAAAAAATGCAGAACAAAC
>DNDT01000198.1 GCA_003487525.1 Flavobacteriales bacterium | reverse complement strand
AAGGGCATCCACAAAATGAACCTTTTTTTTCAACCTGCTCCTGACGGTGCTTATCATCTGATGCACATGAGGAAAGCTGTGTATTCCGAATAGTTCAACCACTTCAACACTTCCTCTTTCGGCCGTGTGAGAAAGATCGTTTCGGACCAGATCGACGATCATCACGTTTTCAGCGCGCTCCTTGATGTCCTCCGCCAACTGTCTTTTCAATAATTCATCTTCTGCCTTGTCGTCGGATCTTCGACGGGTACCTTTAATCGGCTGCGACACAATTTCATCGCCCGATTTTCGTAAAAAACGCTCCGGGCTGGAACATAGAAGGAACTTGTCGGTTAAGTTATAAAAACTCGAGAAAGGAGCCCTGGAAAGGTCATTCATCGCAGCAAAACTGCGGTAGGGATCTATCGGGTAGTTGCCGCACAGTTCACGGCAGTAGTTGATCTCATAGATATTGCCCTGCTTAATTTCACGCTTTAACTCCCCTATGGTATGGATGTACTCCTGTTTTTCGGGTGATGCTGCCAGATTGGTATTCGCTTTAATCACCGAGGTTTCGTTGAACCAGTCAAGGGACTCATGAGAGATGCGATGAAAAATTTCTGTTGCCGACTTTTCCTCCGATTTAATGTACACCCTTCCTTTATTCAAATAAAGAATCAGTTCGGGCACAAAAAAGTGCAGTGAAGGAAAATTCATATAATCAGGATTTTCGGATGTTAATTCTTCGATGTCATTTTTCAAATCGTAGGAGAGGAAACCAAATTTCCAATGGTTCCTGTGTTTGTCGCTAAAATCCTTTAGCGCATCGAACCCTCCTTTTGGTTCATTGACGGTCAATTCGACCGAACTGCCGATTGCGGCAATGTATTCCTGCCTGCTGTGCGCTGTGGGATAATTGTTGTCAAGAATGCAGACCCGGTTGTAATTCTTGGAAAAAACCAATACCTGTCTTTTGAAAATCGCGTCATTCGCAATTTCGAATGAGGGAAATGATTTTAACGCATTAAAATCTCTATTCAAGGAGGGAGACACTTCCTGGTTGATATTTCTTAAAGTAATCCGGTCCGTTAAAGGCCTTGAGTTTAACCGGTTTCTGTGAAAATCCCAATTGCAATCCCAGTCCGACGGCGACAGAACCAAGTCCCATCCCGGCGGCAATGGCGAAACGTTCCGTTGCATAGGATTCACCCGGAACATAACCGAGTACCGGCGAGACCAAAAGTGCAGCCACGCCGATGGCAATAAATGCCGTACCGACAGAATTCATGACCGGATTGAAACTCACCGACATCAGATCCTCGGTGCTTATGACAAGACTGGTGTATTCGAGAGGTGCTTCAACCAGATACTCATGGTCCTTCGTGAAGTTCAGAACAACCTGATTTTCAATGAGGTATATCTCTTTTCCCTTTATTGAATCAATGACCCCAAAGACCCGTGATTCCAGAATTGAATCCGAAGTATTGGGATACAATTTGTTGTAGTCAATCCGGAAATCCAAGTTTCTTCCAACCTTATACTTATAGATGAGTTTGTGTTCGGAATTGAAGACACCGATCTGCTGCCCATACAGTTCAGCTGTACTAAGGAAAATAAGACAAGTCAGCAGAAATGAACTTTTACCTATGTTTTTTATAAGCCGATTGTTCAATGTCATTCCGGTTAAGTGTGTAATGCCCTTTTATCGCTTGCATCCAGTGCCGCTTCCTTAAATGCCTCGGTGAAGGTGGGATGTGCATGCGTAATTCTTCCGATGTCTTCGGCCGAAGCTTTGAATTCCATGGCAACGACCGCCTCGGCGATCATATCCGCCGCCCTCGGACCGATCATGTGCACGCCGAGAATTTCATCTGTCTTTTCATCGGCCAGGACCTTGATCAAGCCATCAATATCCATGCTGGCACGCGCTCTACCACTAGCCCTGAATGGAAAACTTCCGACTTTATACGCGACGTTTCCCTCTTTTAATTGCTCTTCCGTTTTACCGACAGAAGCCACCTCCGGCCATGTGTAAACCACACCGGGGATCAGATTGTGGTCAATGTGCGGTTTCTGACCTGCCATGAATTCCGCCACATACACCCCTTCTTCTTCTGCTTTATGCGCCAGCATGGCACCGCGGACAACATCTCCAATCGCATAGATTCCCCGGACAGACGTTTTAAGGTTGTCGTCCACTTCTATCCTTCCAGCCTTATCTGTTTTGATTCCCACCTTATCCAGGCCAAGACCTTCGGTGTATGGCTTTCGTCCCACAGCTACCAAACAGTAATCTCCGGTCATTTCAACCGCTTTTCCATTTTTATCCTTCGCTTTCAGGGTTACCACCTTTCCTTTCACACTTACCTTCTCGACCCTGTGTTCAAGGAAAAACTTCATTCCCTCTTTTTTGAGTACCCTTTGCAACTCCTTGCCAAGTGTTTCATCCATTGTGGGTACAATCTTATCCAGAAACTCGACAACCGAAACCTGTGAACCGAGGCGTGCATAAACTGAACCGAGTTCAAGTCCGATGACCCCACCACCGATCACAATGAGCTGTTTCGGAATTTCGGAAAGACTCAGAGCTTCGGTGCTGGTAATGATTCTTTTTTTGTCGGGTTCCATGCCCGGGAAAAAATTCGGTTTGGATCCCGTTGCAATGACCGTATTTGTGGTTTCAATCTTAAAAGCCTTTCCTTTTTCAGGCGTTACGTTTATCTCATTTGCCGAAACAAACGAACCGACACCGCGGAGGACGTCTATTTTATTTTTTTTCATCAGGAAATCGATGCCGGCCACCGTTTGCTCAACTACTTCCGATTTTCGCTTGATCATCTGAGCAAAGTCAATTTCGAGTGTGCCGGTTTTAATCCCGTGTTTTTCAAACCGCTTGCTTGCATTGTGGTAATGCTCGCTACTGTCCAGCAGAGCCTTTGAAGGAATGCAACCCACGTTAAGGCAAGTTCCTCCCAGACTTTGGTATTTTTCAATGAGGGCTGTTTTCATTCCCAGTTGGGCACATCGAATAGCGCAGACATAACCGCCTGGTCCCGAGCCTATTACTACAACATCGTATTTTTCCATGAATAAAAATTGTAAACAAAAATAGGAATTAGAAGTTATCAGAAAACAGAGGAGAAATCAAGTCCGCTTCAAGCTATTGCAATGAGGCTTTGACCGAAGAAGGCCGTTTCAGTCTTTTCACCAACGCGTAAACCAGCAACAATACCGCAAAAAAAGCGGCAATTCTTCCCGGGTAATCTCCATGACGGACATAAAATGTCAGTTCATCATTTAGGTTGATGCTTCCCTTCAAGGCATCTTCGGTCCACCATGTGCTCTGAACAAGAATATCACCGCGCTGATTTAAAAAAGCACTGATACCCGTGTTCGCGCTTCTGGCAATTGACCGTCTTGTTTCGATGGCGCGCAACTTGCTGTACGACAGGTGCTGCCAATATCCCGGTGTATTGCCCCACCAACCGTCATTGGTGACAATGCCAATGAGGTTTGCCCCTTTCTGAACGAATTCGGTAATGTATTCCCCGTATATGGATTCATAGCAAATGGCCGGTGCAACCGATAATTTTCGACCATCAGTTGCGCTTGACTCAAATACCAGGGGAGATTTCTCGGTTCCCAGGCTTCCGGTGGCGCCACCCAATTCAATCGCAAGGGACTCAAACAATTTAATCTGACCGGTAAACGGCATTCTTTCAACGCCGAGAACCAATTTGGATTTGCGGTATATTTTTATGGGCTCACTGTCTTCTATCTGGATTACCGAATTGAAATAATCGAAATAGGCGCCTGACATATCATTTAACGACCTGGCTGTCTTTGACTTTGTGTGCTGCGATTCATACAAACCGAGGGTGGAAAGACCAACCACAAATTTTACCTGTGGATTTTTCTTCAGGAATTTGCGCGTTTCAATCGTTCCGTAGATGTCTTCCAGTTTATGTTCCCAGTAACTTAGCGGGAAGGCGGTTTCGGGTGCAAATATTAGCTCGGTATTATGTCCAACTTTTTCTTCGGACAATTGAATCAATCGGTCAATTTGTTCTTCTTCGGGCATTCCATTGAACTTATCTCTGTAAGGATCGATATTGGGCTGAAGAACTACTACCTCGACCGGATCCGTTTTTTCAACATAATGATGATAGCGGTAATTTGAAAGTACAATTGGAAGAACAATCAATACAAGCAACAGAAGCGTCCAGTTCCACTTTCTGATACCCAGTTCCCTGCCCTTTATCAGAGAAATCGTGATGGTAAATGCCAGCGCATTTGAAAGCAAGATCCACAGACTTCCACCCAATATTCCAGTATGCTCATACCACTGAATCCATGTAATGTCATTGGCAAATACATTGCCGAAAGTCAGCCACATCCAGGACAGCTCCCAGTTGATGTGCAGGTATTCAAAAGCAAGCCAGTATATGACAAGAGCCCAATACCCAACCTTGTTGTTCGTGACTTTTCTGGTCCAGTGAAACAGCAGAAAGACCAGCGCCATAAAAAGAGAGTTGAATCCAACGGCCAACCACATGCCACCCGGCGAGGCCAGTTCAATCCACCATGTGGTCCAGTAGTTGAATACGAAAAATGTCAAATACGAATAGGCGAAAATCTTAAGCGATAAAAACCGGGGTGTTGACTCGGAAAGAACCCTTTCAACATAAAGAATAGGCAGAAAGGCGAAAAAGATCAAATAGGTCTGGTTGCCCACATAGGGCCAGGACAATGCAAACAAGGACGAGGACAACAAACACAGTCCAATATACAATGCAAATTTCAGGCCTTTGTGCATAGGGGGCAAATCTAACTAATCAATCCAAAGAAACGGTTTAACACACCTCATTATCGAAGAATGACCATTTTACCAAAACCCTTTTTGAAATAACGGTCTGCCGAGGTGGATCGATGTTCAATGTCAAACCCGTCTATTCTGGTACTCACGCGGTAGAGGTAAACCCCGTTGGCCAGTTTATCCCCGTACTCGTCTTTCCCATCCCAGGCATACTGACTTATATTTCTTCCAATGTGAACCGGTCCCAGCTCGTGGCTGTCAATTGTTTTAATCAGCTTTCCACTGACCGTCATGATTTGAATTTGAAGGTTGTCCGGCACCCTGGATCCGGTTAATACAAACACGAATCTCGTCGAAGTGGAGAATGGATTTGGATAATTCAGGAGATTGGTAATGGTTGATCTATTGATCACCTCAAATGAAATCCGGTAATCGATTTCGCCCGATTCATTCTTGGATCGATCGGTTGCGCTGACCCTTAATTGATACACACCATCGGCAATCAACCGAGGTCTGAACAGGACCTGCGCCTTATTGCTTCCTTTTTTTGCCGGAATAAAATCCATCTCATACAACTTTCGTTGACTGTAAAAAAATACCTGATGCTCATTTCCATTGACATCGGTGATATACACCTTGAAATCCGAGGTGTCATCCAGTATCAGATATGGATTTTCATCCGCCAGCTGCATGGCAATTTCGGGTTTTGCGCTTACAATGTCCCCATCCAGGATGTGCACACCGTCAAACGTCACGTCGAGAACGGGTTTAACCTTGTCGCTTTGAACCACAAAGGACAACTGGCCGACATTATTGAACAGGTGTTGCTCCAGCTGATCCATTCCTGGATTCACATTTACAACCAAGGTGTTTACACCGGTAAATCCCCGTGTATTGAATTCCACGCCGGTCACCAAACCGGAATCGGCAAAAAGCGGTTTTAACCGCTCCGCCTTAATGTCCCGACGATTTCGGTTTCTGTCAATAAGGTAATAACTGACCAGAATGCTGTCCGAATCGTATTCACTGATGTTTTTTAAATTATAGGTCAGTTTAATGTTGTCACCCTCCATAACGGTGTCCTTGTAAAAACTGAAATTGTCCCGTGAATCGATCGCCAGATCCATCACACCTTCGTATAAAACAGTCCACTCATCGATCTGGGCTGCCGTTTGAAAATCCTTGTCCGAAAAAAATCCATCAAGTTCCATGAAGGGGTACGTTCCCGCGTCTATTGCTGAGCTGATTGAAGTGCCCGATTCGCTTTTATCGATTACAAGTGCATCTTCCTTTGTATTCTCCCCTCTTTTAAAGATGCCAACGGTAATGGTAGCGCTGTCCGTTGCAGGATTATCCGGGCTGTGAACATCCCAGTGAATTGAATCCCAGGCAGAAGCAGGGCCAATAAAGGTTGATGCCATTGATCCGTAGGATGAGAAATTTCTCAGGTATGAGC
>DNDT01000413.1 GCA_003487525.1 Flavobacteriales bacterium | reverse complement strand
CACGGCAAAGGGACGGGCAAGCTTCGCCAGGTGGTTCGGGATGCGCTGCGCAAGAATTCACATGTGACTTCATTCGAGGAAGGTGGACCAAAAGAGGGGGGGGAGGGGGTGACAGTGGCCTTATTCGGGTAGCACTGCAGCCTAGTATTTTCTGCCGCTGGAAATATCCCTTATAATAAAGGCGTCCCTCGGGAGTGATGTATGACACTAGACGATGCCATCAAACAGATCCAATTAACGATCAAAGCCGCCAGTTCCGGAACGGAGATCAAGGTCGTCAAGATATCCGATGAAGAAGCCCGTATTTCTGTCTATGCCCCGGCAGAGAACATGCAAGCCGTCAAGGATGCCACCTTTCAACCAGTATTGGACATGCTCACTCAGGGGCTGGACGTGCAGGTCTTTGTCTATGACAAGGACAACCCGGTCGCAACGGCTTGAACACAATTGAGATACGAAAAGCGACGCTCTCAAGCGTCGCTTTTTTATGCCTTTTTCCACTTCCTTGCAAAGCGCATGATCCGATGACGGATATAGAACACATGCGGGTCTGCCGCCGGACGGGAGCGCTTGATCAAATCAATTGCCTTCTCCGGGCCATGCCCCTGCGCGATCAAGACCGCCGCGCCCATTGCCGCTCCACGATGACGGCCAAACTCGCAGTGTGTGTACACTTTGCCACCCTCACGGATGGTCTCCAACGCGGCATGCGCGCCTCGCAGCAACTTCCGCAACGAGATCGGGAAGGTCGGGCTGTCGATGCTCGGCAGCCACAGGAAATTCAACGGCAGGTCGAACGGGTTCTCGTAGGGCCGTACCAGCAGGCGCATGTTGATCACCAGCCGCACCCCCAGTTCGTGCAGGCCGAGATAGTCATCCACCATGGGTGTTGTCCCAATAAAGAGGTCATCCGTGATCCGTGAAAATTCCATGGGCGCAATCTTATCATTGTTACATGCAGATGACCGTATAAAAAATCACAAAAAAATTCAATTCCTGTTTGCCATAACAACAGGCACATGCATGTCACCCCAAGAACTCCAATATGCGTACTTGAACTTCATCGCTCCCAAGATAGTTTCAAGGATGCTTCCACCCTGGAACGTTCTCACCATCAAGAACAAAGATACGAGGATCTCCAACTGCATAAGTTATATTAACCGTATCGCAACCCATCAGTTTTCTAAATAGACTTTCACTGACCGTAACCTGCATTGTTCTCTTTTTACGATTACGGCCTGCCAACGTTGTCGGCGTGAAGGCCAATATCAACTCACAGATCGTGAAACTGCCTCCATATTCGGTAGCTCGTTCTTGAAAACGTCTATCCAGAATCTTTGCGACCGTTTGAAGTTGGCCTTTTTTCCACATTTCTCTGTCTTTTTTATCTTGCCTAAACTGACTAACTACAGCATAAGTGACAAAATATAAACCCATAAACCAAAACACACCTAATAAAGAGCCGATAGAAAAAACAAAGCCATGAGAGACAATATCTATGGCTATTGTTATTGATAGTATCCAACCATAAGTAATGAAAATCATTATGCAGCCATTCATCAGAGAAAATTCATCAGCAGGTCTCACTCGTTGGGGAAATCTTTTCCATGTGTAAGCTGTGAGTATTCCCCCAATCCCCCATGTTGAACGCACGGGATCATCTTCCTCAACATCAACGAAATCATAAACGGCTTCATTTTGCGGCGGGACAGCTTCTAGACGATCAGCAAGAATTTCTTTCAAAATTTCGAACACTAAATCTGACCATTCCCCGCGATTATTCGTTTGCCATATATCAAGCAGGGTATCTGTTTCTTCGAGTTCAAAGTTCTTATATATTTGTTCTCGTAAATCATTAAACATTATTTAGGCCTCCCAAGTTTACTGATTTACTTAATCGGACTCTTTTTTAGAGCTCTCGTCAAATGAATGCAACATTGTTGGATTTCTACTCACCATCAAGGATAAAGATTCTAGGGTCTTTGATCGCATAAGTTATCTCTACCGTCTTTTTGTACAATAGGCTGTTGTATTGACTCCCACTAACCTCAAGTTGGTATTGTACAGTAGCATCATTATTTACCGCCATCGTTGGCAAAAATGAAACTTGAATAAGGTAGGTGTAATGGGGATTGTATACATCTCTTCTATCTTGAACTCGTCGCCGCAAAATATTTGCAACAGCTCGAGATTGTCCTAGTTGGAATGTATTCCTAACTGCAAACATTTCGAACAACGATATCACTTCCTTAACCACCCAACCACAAAAAAAAACTACAAACAACAGCATAAAATTAGAAGCGGATACTATGGGTAATATAGCAAATATTAATCCACAATAGAAAGAAATAAGAACAACAGGCATAATAAAATCTCGTATGCATAGCGCTGGTTTCACACGAGAGGGTAAATTAATCATTTTTTTAGATTCGTTCATAAAAATCTTCTCCCCAAATCATTTACTTTAGTAATATTTCCTGAACAAAAGGCAATTTGGCACGCTGATAAGATAACAGGTCATCCTTATGCTGTTGAGCAAGGTCTTTTTTTAAGGCGGCATAAACTTGCCTCTCCATTGGATGATTTCTTAGATAATTCCGAAAATGAATACGCGCCTGCCATTTTTCCCCATCCGGCTCACAGATGAACAATTTGCTGGCCAGCAAGCCCGTCCTTTCGAATGCATATTCCCGAAGGTCACTGTTTTCACCCAAATACGAATAGCCAAGTCTCTCCAATACTTTTACCATCCAAAATACTTGTTCGTAATCATCCACTGCTATGCTGATATCCACGATGGGTTTGGCGGGCATCCCCCGAATGGATGTGCTGCCAACATGCTCGATTCTTAACACAGACGTCCCTAAATTAAGCGATAGCATAGTTTTCTCCACAAAAAATTGGAGCTTCCAAAACCAAAAAAACCGATACAGCGAAACAGGCTTGTGTTTGTCCATTCCTGGGAATAACCTCTACGACAATACTCCTGTTTAAAACTCTCAAACCATTATGGCATTTTTTTCAAAAAACACAAAATAGTTATTGAAAAAAAACAATAATAAGCATGTCGCAGCGTATTATTTTCTTTATTGTTCGATACTGATGGTAAATAAGAGAGTTTCGGCAACCTCATAAAAAACACACAAAAAAGGTTCAGTCCTCTCCATTTGCAATTACAATTGGGGCCATGCAAACGATACATAAGAATCCTACCCACACCACCGGCACTACCATTCCGCCTGAATAAGCGCCTCCACGGGAACGGGTTCTTGACACATCCGATGCCGGGAGGCCTCGGATTTTTTTATATTTGGAGACCTTATGCCGCCTTATGCCGGACTGCTTGCCAAATACGGACATCTGCTCGACCTGCCGCCCCACACCGG
>DNDT01000106.1 GCA_003487525.1 Flavobacteriales bacterium | reverse complement strand
AATCTTCACCACGTCAAAGGGACAAACAACACTTATTATTTTGATTCCGTTCAACCATGGTTCAGAAAGCATTCATCGATTCGTTTCCCTCATCCCGACACCCTGATTTATGAAGCCGTCGACTCTACTTTCTACAGAGCTAATCAATACCATTCATACAAAGGCTATAGGGTAAACTGAACAGATTAAAGCAGAAGAATATCAATCTCCCCTCTCCCCCCTACCTTCTCCCCTTTTACCAATTACCCGATTACCCGAATAAATTATACCTCAAAATACAGTAGATGGCCCTGAAGCCATCCCTTNNTTGTAGCAGGTCTCCATGTCGGTGAGGTTCAGGTTGGTAAAGGCATTCGAGAGCATGGTCAGAAATTTGTTTCCCAGGCTGTGCCAGAAAAACAGGATTCGATGAGGCTGGTGTCCGACAAAACGTGAACCAAAGACCACATCCGCATTGTCCTTCAATACCGGTTTGAGCAGGTCATTTATTTCTTCGGGATCGTATTCCAAATCCGCATCCTGTACAACCAGGTAATCGCCCTTTGCCATTTTAATCCCCGTGTGGATGGCAGCACCTTTTCCCATGTTCTTTTCGTGCTTGGTATAAACAACGTCTTTTGATCCAAGTGATTGTACTGTCTCTGTATATACCTGTTCAGTGTCATCGGTAGATGCATCGTTTACCACAATGACCTCCTTTTCAATGCCGTTTAATAACACTACAGCGTCAATCCTATTCAGGATCGCGTCGATGGTATCCTGCTCATTGAAAACAGGAACGATGATTGAAATCTTTTTTGGTTGCACAGACAATTAAAATCGAGGTGAAACTACAATAAAATTAAACAGGCCTTCCAATTTTTAACCGTTGAATGTTGCACATATCATGTATGTTCAAGTTGAAAAATGCGAAGAACTTTGTACTTTAGCCCCCTGCTCCAAAAAAAACTATATGGCCGTTTACCTGGAATTTGAAGAACCGATCAAGGAACTAGAAGGAGAACTTGAAAAGGCAAAAAGCATCGCAGAAAAAAGCAAGGTCGATGTTTCGAAAACAGTGAAAGCCCTTGAAAACAAGATCAAGGAAACTCGATCAGATATCTACTCCAATCTTACTGCATGGCAGCGTGTACAGGTTTCAAGACACCCGGAAAGACCTTATACCCTTGCCCATATTACAGCCCTGACCAATGGTGAATTTATCGAACTGCACGGCGATCGAAATGTGAAAGACGACAAGGCCATGGTGGGTGGATTCGGCAGTATTGATGGAAAAACCGTTATGTTCATTGGACAGCAAAAAGGCATCAATACCAAAATGAGACAATACCGGAATTTTGGAATGGCCAATCCTGAAGGATATCGAAAAGCCTTGAGGCTGATGAAACTTGCCGAGAAATTCAACAAACCTGTCATATGCATCATTGATACACCCGGGGCCTTTCCGGGATTGGAAGCCGAAGAAAGAGGTCAGGGTGAAGCCATTGCCCGAAACCTGTTTGAAATGGCCCGCTTGAAGGTGCCCATTATTTGCGTCATCATCGGCGAGGGAGCATCAGGTGGCGCGCTCGGAATTGGAGTGGGTGATGTGGTTCTTATGTTGGAAAATGCCTGGTATTCGGTCATCAGTCCCGAAAATTGCTCAACCATACTGTGGAGGACATGGGACAATAAAGAGATTGCTGCTGAGGCACTTAAGCTGACCGCCAACGATATGTTGAAAAACAAACTCATTGATGGAATTATTAAGGAACCAATCGGAGGTGCTCATGCATTTCCTGAAATTACCTTTAAAAATACCAAAACAGAAATACTGAAGCATCTGGATGCCCTGTCCAAAATTCCGACGAATAAATTGCTGGAAAAAAGAGTGGAAAAATTCTGCGCAATGGGTGTCACCAAGTAAATTACCGGTTGTACAGCAGTTCAAGTGAACTGACATTTATGCCCGGATCCAGCTTTCCAATAATGTTCCCGCTCACGGCGTCCACCACATCTATTGCTCCATTGTACGCACAGTACAGGCTAAACTCGGCTTTATTGTATCGAATAACTTCCGGTGAATAATTTTTCACGAGAATATCAAACCTGGCTTCCTCAATGAAATACCTGACGAGATCGTTTCCCCTGGTCATAACAAGGGTGTTTTCATCAATCATCGCAACTGCGGCGTAATCTCCATAATTCCCGAAATCTCTTTTGTTTATAAAGTGTTTTTCGGTATTGTACACAGAGATATATTGACCATCAATTGCATTTGACAAAATCAACACTTCATCCCAATCGATTGAAAACATGGCTGCCACTTTTCCATATGGAAATAGCGCTCCACCCTTGTTCAGGCCGGATGGAAAATGTTCGACCTGAATCCTGGCCTGACCGGACGAGCGATCAAGTTGCTCAAAGACCATTGCACTCGTTTCGTTGTGCAAAAGAATTTTTTCGGGTTTGAATCCATTTTCCAAGGTTGATTCGTAAATGGTGCTTCCGGACTTTGAGAACCCCAGGATTCTGCCATCTTCCCTGCTCACACATACAACGTTTCCCCAAAGACCCAAATCATTGAAGTTCGCCACCTGAGGAAGGATTCCTGATTTGTACGACCACAGCTCCGTTCCGTCGGTCGGATCCGTTGCGACCAATCCGCCGGAAAATCTTCCGACCGTAAAAATCCGTGCATTGTTTTGGTCAACGGCCGATTCCATAAAATCACCTTCCAGAGTTGCCAGAGACCTCAGTTTGCTGCTATCCAAATCGTACGAATACAGACTTGTGTTGTGAATGCCTTTTTCAACCATCAACACGCTTTTTGCCTCCAACGGCAGTGACGAAACGACAATATATCTGAACGAAGAAGCGTAATCCTCATCATTATAGGCAGTTATATCAAAATAGTACCTTCCGTTTAGATTTTTATCATTAAGCGGGAAATGAACTTTTAAGTCGTAAAAAGTCGTGTTTGGCACCTTATCTGCTACACTCAGTACCGGAACATGATTTTCATTTTTCAGGGTCACTTTTACCAGGGTAATATTTTCGTCATCGGTGATTCGGGCTTTGACCAGGACAGTGTCAAGGGCAGAAAAAGAAGCGTTTTCACCTGGTGAAAAGAATTGAATCACCGGGGGAGAAAATTCTTTTTTTTCCTTGCTGCATGAAATAAACAGAAGAACGTTGAAAACCAACACACAAAACAGAACATTTCTGGCAAAGAATTTCATACTTTAAAGGTACGATATAAACAGGGCTGGTTTTAAGAATTTATGCGGACATCTGCACCGAATGATGTGTTTTTGGTTTTGAAAGATTGTTCAATAAATTGTTAGTATAGTGTTGGCTAAATAATTCAGTCAGGTGCAACGCGGTATTCAATTACACTTTTCGTTGCCGATGTTGTTGATAGAAAAAAAATAGCGACTTCCTATTATCTATATCTTTGAAACGTGAGTGAGGTTAAAAAAATATCAGATTTCAAAAGAAAGTTTCCGATTCAGGGAACCAATGAACATTTTTCACT
>DNDT01000133.1 GCA_003487525.1 Flavobacteriales bacterium | reverse complement strand
ATTTGATGTCTACTCCATTGTATTGGGGCATCTTGTTGCACAAACTGCCAATTGCCATCGTTTTGGTTACCTTGTTCACTACCTATCGGGTTTCAAGAAGTACCCTGTTGATTTCGCTCGCTTTTTTCGCTTTGCTGGCTCCTTTCGGCGGCATCATTGGAAAGGGCATTGCCGAAATCTACGGCCATAATGTGATCAACTACTTTCTGGCTGCGTCAACTGGAATATTTCTTCACATTTCGACCGTGATTCTGTTCGAAACAAGTCATAATCACCGGTTTAATTTCCTGAAATTACTTTTCATCATTGCAGGGGGTATGCTTTCATTTTTTTTATTCTAAAAGAACACCGTTTACCAACTTCGAGGCCCTTATATTCTTAATTTAGCGGCCTAAATAATGCATTATCTAATTCTTAATCAATAAAAAATGTCTGTATTAGTAGGAAAAAAAGCTCCGGCATTTAGCGCCAAAGCTGTAATCAACGGTTCAGAAATAATATCTGATTTCTCTCTGGACCAATATATCGGAAATAAATATGTCGTTCTTTTCTTTTACCCTAAAGACTTCACTTTTGTATGCCCAACTGAATTGCATGCGTTTCAGCGAAGATTGGGTGAATTTGAAAAACGAAATGTTGCTGTTGTGGCATGTTCAACCGACACGGAACAATCGCACTGGGGATGGCTTCAGATGGACAAAAAAGCAGGTGGAATTAAAGGTGTGACCTATCCAATCGTAGCCGATACGAACAAAACCATCGCCACAAATTACGACGTACTTGTCGGTGACTGGGATTTTAACGAAGAAGGTGAAATGATAGCCGACGGTGAATTGATTGCTTACAGAGGTCTGTTTTTAATCGATATGGAAGGCATCGTTCGCCACCAGTTGGTTAACGATTTGCCATTGGGAAGAAACGTTGACGAGGTCCTGCGCACAGTGGATGCCTTGACTTTTGTTGAGGAAAATGGTGAGGTTTGCCCGGCCGACTGGCACCAGGGAAGTGAGGGACTGAAAGACACACACGAAGGTGTTGCCGATTACCTTGGAAAAAACTAAGCTGAATTATCATAAAAAAAAAGGGCCTACAGGCCCTTTTTTTTTGCCTCCTGCCATTTCACTTCCATTTCGTCCAGGGTCATTTCCCCGATATTCTTACCTGCTTTAAGTGCGCATTTTTCGATGTATTGAAAACGATTGATGAACTTTCTGTTCGATCTCTCAAGGGCATCTTCGGCATTTAAATGGACAAATCGCGTATAGTTGACAAGGGCAAACAGTAAATCACCAAGCTCATTTTCAATTTCGACCGGATCCCCTCCTTCTATGGCATCTTTCCACTCGTGAAGTTCCTCATTCACTTTTTTCCAAACATCTTCTTTCTGTTTCCAGTCAAATCCGACTCCGGCGGCCTTTTCCTGAAGTCGATACGCTTTTAGCAATCCCGTCAAACCTTTGGGAACCCCTTCCAACACGGAAGTCCTCCCCTTCTCATTCAGTTTAAGTTTCTCCCAGTTCTTTTTCACTTCTTCATCATCCTGTACCTCCACGTCTCCAAAAATATGAGGGTGTCGGTAAACGAGTTTTTCGCAAATCGCATGCAGCACATCGGTCATATCGAAGGCACCTTTTTCGGATCCAATCTTGCTGTAAAAAACAATGTGAAGCAGCAGATCTCCAAGTTCTCCTTTGATTTCCTGATCATCTCCGCTAATAATTGCCTCGGACAATTCAAAAATCTCTTCGATGCTCAGGGTACGAAGGGTTTCATTGGTCTGTTTTTTGTCCCAGGGGCATTCCGTCCGGAGCCTGTCCATTATTTGCAAGAGTCGCGTGAATTCGGCTGCAGACTTATTATGAGATTGGTTAGTCATAGGTTAATATTTGATACTTTTGAAAACTTGTGAAAAAAAATGGTGCACCAAAAATATATAGCATTTCTGATTACCATGCTGCTTTTTGCACAAATCTCCCGTGCTCAGGAAACTGCAAATAAATTTGAAGCCGGTTTTAACTACCATTATGGATTTCTTTGGGGACACCGGGCCAGCATAAAGGTTCTTACCAAAGGGTACGCCAATATGATGGAATTGAGTTTCTATAAAAAATTTACCGGTGAAAATGACTGGGAACTGAAATACAAATACCCTTCGCTGGGCGGTAGCTTTTTTTACTTCGATTTTGGAAATCCGGAGCAGTTGGGATACGGGTATAGTGTGTTGGCCTTTTTTGATTTCCCGTTGGTCGGAAACGAAAAAGCGGCACTCAGCTTCAAAATTGGAACAGGACCCGGATTTGTTTCGAAACACTTTGACCGGAAGGATAACCTCAAGCACTGGGGTTTGAGTACGACGGTGAATGGATTTGCCCATTTGAGTTTAAAGGGAAAATTCAAAATAACGGACCACTTGAATGCCGCGGCAGGGATCTCATTGTCCCATTTTTCAAATGCTTCATTCAAAAAACCCAATCTGGGGATTAATTTACCCGGAGTAACTGCCGGTCTGTTCTATGCCTTTAAACCCGTTGAACTCACTCCCCGAAAGTTGAAATCGGAGTATTCGTATGCCAAAAACTGGAATCATGACCTTGTTCTGAACTACGGTGCGAAGGAAAAAAATCCAATTGGAGGAAGTCGGCACAGTGTCTTTTCCTTAAACTACAGCGGTAGCAGACACATTAGCTTCAAAAGCAGGTTGGGTGCCGGACTTGATTTTTTTTACAATACAGCGCATAAGAACGAACCTGATGCAAATGACGAAATAATAACGAGTCCTTCAGATATTCTGCAGATGGGAATAAGTGCGGCATATACCTTACAAATCTCAAAGTTCTCCATATTCTTCAGCCCGGGAATTTACTGCTATACGGCATATGTTGACGATGGGAATTTTTACACAAGAATGGGAATACGTTATTTGGTCAAAGACCATTTACTATTAAACATTTCAATGAAAACTCATTATGCGGTTGCGGATCATTCAGAATTTGGAATTGGATACAGATTTTAAGATGAAATTACTCGTTAACATATTTGTGGCTGTACTGCTGTTTGTTTCATGCGGGGACGACCCTTGTTTCAAAGGAAGCGGAAATACGGTGATAGAGACCAGAGATTTGCCAGACAGCATTATTACGTTTCAGGTTTCGGATAATCTCAATGTCGACGTTTTTTTATCGGACAGAAATTACGTCGAGATAGAAGGTGGAGAAAACGTGGTACCATATGTCAGCGTAGAAATGTCGGATACCGTGCTCTTGCTGAAGAACAACAATAAATGCAATTTTTTACGCGATTTCGATCAACATCTGAAGGTCAGGTTGTATTTAACCTCGATTACCAGGTTTATGTTTGACGGTAGCGGGGTACTGAACATCAAGGACACCTTAAAGGTGAACGAATTGCTGGTGAAAAGTTTAAGAGGATCAGGCACCATTAATCTGGTCGTAAATGTTAATCGGATCAGAATTTCTTTGGAAGATGGGTCGGTGGATGTTCATGTCGCGGGACTGGCATATTATCTTAATACCTACCTCACTACCTCCAGCACCATTGACGCAAGATTTCTTTTGACTACTACGTGTGGAATATCTACCGAGTCGGCCGGTGATATGATTGTCAATGTTTCCGAGAGTATCTATGCGTCGATTTATTCGATCGGAGACATATTATACCATGGTTCACCGGATATTATAATTGAAGCGCACGAGGGATCCGGACAATTGATCAATTATTAAAATTTTTGCCGGATTATGATAAAAATCAACTTTTGTTGAGCAATGATCTGTCCGTTGGATTTACTTATTCCCTAACTTTGTGCCATGAAAGTTTTCCTTCTCTCCATACTTCTGCTCGGCCTTGCTTTTGCAGGAATTGCTGTCAAGATTTTACTCAAAAAGAATGGGCAGTTTGCAGGAACATGCGCCAGTAACAACCCTGCCTTGCAGGAAGAAGGTTTGTCATGCAGCGTCTGTGGTGCCAAACCAGAAGAGAAATGTAAAAAGTAGTTTGTCAAAAATAAACTACATCAACTCCCGGACTCACGTATACCGCTGTATCCCGGGCTTCCAAATAAACCACAATTACCGATAGGTCCGGATCGTCCTGTTCCAGGGTTTTTATGTCTTTTAACTGCATGTTCATGAAAGCCGTCGCCATTGCATCTGCACGATAACATGATCCTGCCATCACACTAACACTTAAAACATTTGTTTGCTCGGAATAGCCTGTCTTCGGATTTAATATGTGACCTGCGCTCATTCCATTAATTTTCTTGAACTTTCTGTAATTACCCGATGTGGCCAGAGACCTGTCACGCAACGAGGTTTTAAGCAACAGTTTCCGGGATTGTGTTTGCACGGGTTTGTCAATTCCGATCGACCAGGGTTTATTTTTATCATTGGCTCCCTTGACCCTGAGCTCCCCTCCTATTTCAACCATGTAGTTTTGAATTCCCTTTCGCTCGAAAAATTCGGAAATTACATCCACACTATACCCTTGTGCAACGGCATTGAAATTTAATGTCACATTTACGTTCTTTTTGGTCAATTCATGATTCTGAATTCGAATAAGGTGCATTCCGGTTTGTTTCAAGGCTTCTTCCACCTCGGCTGAATCGACAGATAAATCGTTGTAATCATCAAAATCATACAAAGCGAGAACGGGTCCAAGTGTCGGATCAAAATATCCATTTGTCGTTATGTTCACATCCCAGCACTTTTCCCACAAATCGACAAACAGGTCATCGACCTTAACAGGCCTGTCAGCTGTGTTAACAAGATTAATCATTGAACCTTCGGCATAGGTCGAAAAATGAAAATCCATGGAAGCCAGGAGAGAGTCTATTTCATCTTCCAAATCACCTGGCTGGTAGTCGTAAACAATCGAAAAAGTGGTTCCCTGGGCTTCACCGCTGTAGGATCTGAAGCCTTCATGTTCACCGCATGAAACAAGTAAAAACAAGAGGCTCCCAATATAAATTCTAACCCACATCATATTGCTGGCCTTCAATTGCTACTTCAACATTTTTAAACTTAGCCCTTGCTTCCCGAACAAAGGCATCATCATCATCGTACTTGCTGGAAAAATGACCTAGAATTAATTTTTTGGCACCGCACAAAGCCGCGATCTCTCCAGCCTGTTCTGCAGTAGAATGACGTGTATCCCTTGCTTTTTCGGCATCTCTGTTTAAAAAGGACGCCTCGTGATAAATCAGATCCGCATTTCCGATATATCCTTGTAAATCGGGGTTAAAGGCTGTATCCGAGCAGTAAGCATAAGACCTGGGAGGAGCAGGATCAGATGTTAATTCGGCATTTGAGACGCTCGAACCGTCCAATTGAATGTAGTCTCTGCCTTCCGCTATCCCTTTTCTTAAATTCTTCGGAACGTCGTATTTCTTTAGCATTTCCGGCTTTAGCTTGCGTTTTTCCGATGCAGAGACAAACATAAATCCCGTTGTAGGGATTTTATGCCGAAGCGGATAGGTAAATACCTTTAAATCCTGCTCTTCGAGTACCAACTCTTTTTCTTTTGATTGCGTGTCGACAAAATTAATCTTGAATGAACAATGTCCTTTTGCCATCGAAAAATGCAATTCTACGAGTTTTCGAATGTCGGCCGGACCGATAATTGTAAGTTCCCGCTCACGTCCCAGTAGATTCATGGAAAATATCAGGCCCGGCAGTCCAAGTATGTGATCCCCATGTAGATGAGAGATAAAAATGTAGTCTATCTTCTGAAGGCTAATGCCAAATTTACGCAGCTGAATTTGACATCCTTCGCCGCAATCGACCAAAAGGTGCTTGCCATCGTGAATTACAACTTGAGAGGTATGATTCTTTGCTTTCTTGGGAATCGCTGATCCTGAACCGAGAATCAACACAAAAAAAGACTTACTCATTCAATGCATTCCTAATCCAAATCCTTCTCAATCTCATCCATGAAAATGAAATCCACCGCTTCCTGGGTAGTTGGAGTGATATTGAGAATAGAATCCAGTTGAGAAATGGAAATGAGCTTCATTACCGAATCCTGCACACCACAGAGTACAAACGATCCATTTGCCTCTTTGCACAGTCGGTTTGCTATAAGAATGGCACTTAGTCCAGATGAATCACAATACCTTGTATTGCTGAGGTCGATGATGATGTTTTTAACCCCTTCGGATTTAAGCACCACTAAGTCGGTTTTTAAACCGGGAGCAACTTGTGTATCAAGTTTTTCGGTTTCTATCGTTACCAACGTGTACTTTTCCTGTTTGTCAATAGAATGACTCATTGCTATTCCTTTTGAACAAAGATATAAATTATTGGTGTAAGAAAAAGTGGTTTTAACACCAGTACTTTTTCAAATTTAAAAAGATTATTTTTCGACAGGATAACAGGTTAATACAGGGGTTATTCTACTGATATTCTGCATCTTGCGCGAATTAATACTAAGTCTAACCCGCCGGGATGCATTTCTAATCCGTAATACCGGCAAGAAGATACAAAACGGCCATCCTTACGGCCACCCCATTCTCGACCTGATTCAGGATAATCGAATGACCAGAATCCGCCACATCCGTGGATATTTCAATGCCTCTGTTAATTGGCCCCGGGTGCATGATGGTTATTTCCTTTTTAAGCTTATCGAGCATTTTAAGCGTTAAGCCATACTGCATGGTATATTCCCGCAAACTTGGAAAATATGCAACGTGATGCCCGTCTCCCTTTCCTTGTCTTTCCAGTTGAATGCGCAACATCATTGCCACATCGCACCATTCAATGGCTTCTTTCAAATTATAACCTATTTCGATTCCAAGTGATTTGATGTATTTTGGAATAAGGGTAGGCGGGCCACATACCA
>DNDT01000127.1 GCA_003487525.1 Flavobacteriales bacterium | reverse complement strand
TAGACATCGTTGATCACAGTGCACTTATTGATGCCCTCAATTTGCTGCAATCTCATGGCTACGTGGTGCAATCCGGGCATAATCCCGGTTACCTGATCAATTGAAACGCCCATTTTAAGCGCAGTGAGTACACAGAAAACCGCGTTTTCGATCGACGCCTGATCGGTGAGGGAAACGGTAAAAGCGCACTTCAATCCATTCCATGGGATGGTGATGGACGTAAACTTTTCTTTCACATCAATTTGTACCAGAACGTCCGGTTGAAGTTCTTTTTTTGATGACCAGCTTATTTTGTCGGTGCAAGAATTGTTTTTTAATTCATCATGTATCAATTCGTAATCACGACAGTAGAATATGGTTTCACACGAATCGAAAAGTTTCAGTTTTTCTTTCACCAGGGTAAGCCGGTCAACGAAATTTTCCAGATGTGCACCATGTGCATTTGTAATGATGCCTATTTCCGGATGAATCATGTCGTATAACATGGACATTTCTCCCGGTTGAGATATTCCGGCTTCAATTATTCCGATATCCAGAGATTGGGGAAGCAGTAAAAGTGAAATGGGAACACCAATTTGCGAATTATAGCTTTTAGGACTTCTTCCGGTATTTTTAATGGTTGAAAGCAATTGAAACAACCATTCTTTTACCACGGTTTTTCCATTACTTCCGGTAATACCAATCAGTGGGAAATCCAGCGTGTTCCGATAGTGACCGGCAAGTTGCTGCAAGGCCTTTAACGGGTTTTCGCATTTCAGAAAAATGGCATCCTCGATTCCATTCGAATCCGAGTCTTTATCCACAAGAAAAAAACGCACTCCTTTTTTATAGGCATCGGCAATGAATCGATGACCATCATTCCGTTCCGTCCTGAGGGCAATAAAAAGAGTCGATTCTCCGATACCCAAAAACCGACTGTCGGTGGCTATTTGAGTAATAATTCCCAAAGAACCGGCACCTTCGACCGAAGCCGAAACAATATCGGCAATTTCATTAATCGTAAATTCCTTTCCCAGCATGTCCTGAAATATCCACTAAAATAAGTTTTATTACGCAGTAAAATAGACAGAGTATCTGTTGATACTTGTTGACAAAATTCAAAAATTCTCGAGGAAGACGACAATAGATTGTTTTATTTTGACCTCAAATTCTTGAGGCATGGACTTGAAAAATATGAGAAAAGATATTACCACTCTCATCGATGATATCAAATATCAGTCGGACAGTCTGACGGATCTTGATCGACTTCCAATTATACAGCTGAACGTGCTGCTGGCCAAGATGAATATGCTTACAAGAAAAACGACCATCTTGCATCACTACGTGGAATTGGAATGTGAAAAACAGAAGATTCTACGAAACGAAGATTCAACGGATGATTGTGTCGACGAAATTCCACCTGAAACGCAAAAAGTTGAACGTGTCACCCCTCAGGCGGTTGTTGAACCCGAGACGGTAAAACCCGAAGTTGCGAAAGAGAAGAAAAAGCCGGGAAACGTCGAGGACAGGCTTAAACAAATTGCCATTGTCGACCTGACCACCGCCATAGGAATTAATGAAAAGTACCTGCTTGCGAGTGAACTTTTTGGCGGCAACATCGAAACGTACAAGGAGACCATAGCTCGGTTAAACAGTCTTGAAAGCTGGGATCAGGCAAAGGGGCTTCTTGAAGAGTTGTCGGCAAAATTTAAGTGGGATCAGGAAAATGAATTGGTCCTGAATTTCAGAAATCTGGTTGAGCGCAGGTATTATCAGAATTAATCGGTCAGAATTTTAATTTCTACGCGAATATTCAGCATCGCTTCTTTCATGCTGGACGGATTTTCAACTATCATTTGGTCACCTCCCATACCCTTTGCTTCCATGATTCGGGAATCAATTCCCTTGCCTTCAAGGAATTTTACAATTTTATAAGCACGGCGCTGGGACAATTCTTTCGCAGATCCGACAAAATTCCATTCCTCACCCTTTTCATTAACCATACGGCCCGCTCTTACATCCTTGTTTCCATTGGTGTGACCTATAATCTCAATCCGAATTCCTGTTCTGTTTTTTAAATAACTGTACACTCCCTGTAATTCTGTTTTGGATTCATCCTTGAGAGCGTAAGTATTTGGATAGAAATAGACCTTGTTCAAGATATACGATTTCTTTCCGGACCATTTCATTGCAAATTCATGCTCTTCACCATGGTAAGCCGAGAGTGCGGTTATGTTATCCAAGTAGCCAAAGGATTGAATTAAAACCTTGTAATCCCCGTCTTTCGAAAGTGAAACACTAAATCCATTCTCTTCGGTACATTCGGTATTTATCTTATGCCCGGTAAAGGGATCTGCAAAACTCAGTGACGCATTTATTCTGTTTCCGGTAACCTCGTCGATGACATATCCGGAAATAACCACCCTGGATTCCTCCGGAAGTTCTTCTATAATTTCTTGATCCGATTTGATACTGCAATCTTTTTCCGCATTTTCAGACCTTAATGAAAGGTTGATGCCGGCGTATTTGAAATCGATTTCATGCCCGCAACCTCCGGGAAACAAAGGGTAAACCCCCAGATAATACGTTGAATTTCGATCGGATTTAAGTTCAAGGTTTCGATCAAAGGAAATCAGTTCGAGGTTTTCCTGTATCAGATTGCGACAAAAGTTGTTGCCCTCGTACTGATAAAAATAGATATCGAAATTATCCTGGCCGTCCAGGGAAGAAAACGAATAGGCAAACTTTTCAGATTCCTTTGTATTGATTTTGTACCAGAATGTATGTTCGTCGTGATTGCTGTATTTAATATACTTTTCCTCGTACAGCTCATTCCTGTCCTTTGAAAAATCAAGTTCAAAAGGTTGCAGGCAATTGACCTTGACATTGGCCTGACTTTTGGCCACGATTGAAATCAGAGAGCCCATAAAAAACAACACGGCCATGAGGCCGTGTATGTTCGTTTTTCTAAAAAATGACAAGTTGGTACTGATCAACTGCACTTGGAGTGTCCGCAACTTTTGCAGTTTAAGCAACCTTCTTCATATACCAGGCTGTCTTCTCCACAGTTCTGGCACGTCTCTTTCTCCCATTTTGTTCCATCGGGAATGTATCTCTTTAAGGCCCGAACCACACCATTTTTCCAGGTATTCAAGGATTCATGGTTCAGATGAAGGTCAGAAATCATGTCAACCGCCGAAACCAATGGCATTCCATGCCTTAAAACGCCTGAAATCAGTTTCGCGTAATTCCAAAATTCCTGATCAAAACTTCGGGAAAGTCCATTTATCGTAATTCGGTAACCATCTCTGTCCTTGTACTGAAAGTCATAACGGCTCTTACCTTCTTCCGTACGATTCTTGATTACACTTCCTGTTTTTACATATGGGGGTATTAAAAATGAATCTTCGGCTCTACCTGTAAACACTTCATATGGTCGTCCTTTCAGCAGACCTACAACGGCAATCCATTTTTCATTGTTATTCTGGAATCGAAGGATGTCGGCTTCAATTACCGGTGGCCTTTTTGGAGCTGTGGTCTCTCTGACTTCATCTTCGGCCACTTCCTTGTTTTCCTGTTCGTTAACCAAAACACCGGACCTGCTTCCATCCCTGTAAACGGTCACACCCTTGCACCCGCTTTCCCAGGCAGTGACATAAATGTCGCTGATCAGGTTTTCGTCCACCTCGTTGGGTACGTTGACCGTTACACTGATTGAGTGATCCACCCATTTCTGAACGGCACCCTGCATTTTGACCTTGTTTACCCAATCGACGTCATTGGCCGTAGCCTGATAATAAGGCGACTTTGCAATAATTTTAGCCAGCTTGCTTTCGTCCATCGCAGAAACCTCATCTACGTCGTAGTTGTTGATTTTAAGCCATTCAACAAATTTGTGATGGAATACGAAAAACTCTTCCCAGCTGTCTCCAACCTCATCCACAAAATCAACTTTGATGTTCTTGTCGTTCGGATTTACTTTTCTTCTTCTCTTGTAAGAAATCATAAAGACCGGTTCGATGCCCGAAGTCGTTTGGGTCATTAAACTGGTCGTTCCTGTGGGAGCAATGGTCAAAAGGGCAATATTTCTGCGGCCGTATTTAACCATGTCGGTATAAAGTGCCGGATCTGCCTCCTTTATTCTCATGATAAAAGGATTGTTTTCTTCTCTCACGGAGTCGTAAATAGGAAAACAGCCTCTTTCCTTTGCAAGATCCACTGAAGAACGATATGCACTCAATGCGTATTGTTTGTGAATGTCCACCGAAAATTCAAGACCCTTGTCAGATCCATATTGTACGCCCATGGCCGCGAGCATATCACCTTCTGCGGTAATGCCAACGCCGGTCCTTCGCCCTTCGATGCACTTTTTACGAATATTTCTCCAAAGGTTTAACTCGGTGAATTTGATATCCTCGTCCTCGGGATCACTTTCAATTTTCTTAATAATTCGGTCTATCTTTTCAAGTTCCAGGTCAACGATGTCATCCATAATTCGAAGACCTATTCTGGAATGCTCATCGAATTTCTTGTAATTGAATGTCGCGTTTTTGGTGAAAGGTTCATCCACATAACTGTAAAGATTTACAGCCAGCAACCGACAACTGTCGTATGGACAGAGTGGTATTTCACCGCATGGATTGGTCGAAACGGTCTTAAAGCCCAAGTCCGCATATGAATCCGGTACCGACTCGCGTATGACCGTGTCCCAGAATAACACACCCGGTTCGGCAGATTTCCAGGCATTGTGTATGATTTTATTCCAAATGGCACTGGCGTCAATTTCCTTTTGAACCAATGCTTTTCCATGAACGGGAAATTGTTGGGTGTAATTCTTGTTTTCCTTGACGGCATTCATAAACTCATCGTCAATTTTAACCGATACATTGGCACCGGTTACCTTGGTTCCGTCCATTTTGGCATCGATAAAACCTTCGGAATCAGGATGCTTAATGGATATTGACAGCATAAGCGCTACCCTTCTTCCATCCTGTGCAACTTCACGGGTTGAATTGGAATAGCGCTCCATAA
>DNDT01000246.1 GCA_003487525.1 Flavobacteriales bacterium | reverse complement strand
CTGTACGGTGGATGAACCCTTGATTCCCATTTTCTTTTCTTCCGGGTTCAGCGACAGGCCCTTAAAATTTCGTTCGACGATAAACGCACTCATGTTCTCGTCGTTGTCAATCTTGGCAAAAACCGTGTATATGTCAGCAAATCCACCATTGGTAATCCACATTTTCTGCCCGTTCAACAGGTAATTCTTGCCGTCGGCAGAAAGTACCGCTTTGGTTCGGGCACCATTGGCGTCAGAGCCGGAACCAGGCTCGGTGAGGCAGTAACTGGCCAACCATTCTCCGGTGGCAAGTTTTGGCATGTATTTCTGTTTTTGCTCTTCCGTGCCGTAGTACAAAATGGGCAGGGTACCAATACCGGTATGCGCTGAAATGGCCACACTGAATGAATGTCCGGCCCCTGTTTTTTCGGCAGAAAGCAAGGAGGTATTGAAGTCTTTACCAAAGCCACCATAGGCTTCCGGAATACTAATACCCAGCATCCCCAATTCACCCGCTTTTTTCAGCAGAGATGACATCAAGCCTTCCTCCATCGAGTCTATCTCGTTTAGTTTGGTAAGCACTTCCTTTTCGATAAAATCCGTGCAGGTATCGGCTATCATGTGCTGTTCTTCATCCCATTCTTCCGGAATAAATATCTCTTCTGGCAGGGTTTCCCTGATCAGAAATTCCCCTCCTTTAATAGCTCCTTTTTCCATTTTTTTGTCTTTTTTAATTTATTAATTCAAATATACCGGCCGCCCCCTGCCCTGTTCCTACACACATGGTAACCATTCCGTATTTCTGTTTTCGTCTCCGCATTTCATTGAAAAGCTGAACAGACAATTTCGCTCCTGTGCAACCCAGCGGATGACCAAGAGCTATTGCGCCTCCATTCACATTCGTGATTTCCCGGTTTAAACCAAGTTCCCTGATCACTGCAAGTGACTGTGAAGCAAAAGCTTCGTTTAACTCGATCAACTCGATGTCCTGAAGATTTAAGCCCGCTTTCTTTAGCACTGCCGGAACGGCTGCAACAGGTCCGATACCCATGATTCTTGGTTCAACGCCCATGGCGGCATATGCTTTCAACTGTGCGATTGGTGTCAGGTTATGTGTTTTTAAAAACTGTTCGGACACGACCAGAACAAAAGCCGCCCCATCGGATGTCTGAGAAGAATTTCCGGCAGTAACCGAACCCTTTGCGCTAAAAACCGGCTTTAATTTTGCCAGAGCCTCCATGGTAGTGTCCTTTCTGGGCCCTTCATCCTTTTCAACAATATATTGACCCTCGGTTATTTTTCCGTTTACCACTTTTTTCTCGCTCACGGGGATCGGAACGATTTCATCGGTGAAAAGTCCATTTTCGATTGCGTTGACCGCCCTTTTGTGGCTCTGAAAAGAAAATTCATCCTGATCCTCCCTGCCTACATTAAAGTCTTTTGCAACTGCTTCCGCTGTCAGGCCCATACCCCAGTACCAGGTTGGTTCTTCACGGGCAACATCTGTATTGGGTACCAATCTCCATCCGCCGAATGGAATGGGTGTCATGCATTCCACCCCACCCGCGATAATGCAGTCGGCCATTCCGGAATGAATTTTTGCAGAAGCGATGGCTATGGTCTCCAATCCTGAGGAACAATATCGATTCACGGTCATTCCCGGCACCTTGTCCGTTTTCAGGCTCATAAGTGAGATCATTCTTCCGATGTTCAATCCCTGCTCCGCCTCCGGCGTTGCATTGCCAACAATTACGTCATCGATCAACGCGCGGTCAAATTCGGTAATCGACGCCAGCATTCCTTCTACCACAGCAACCGCTAAATCATCCGGACGAACAAACCTGAGTCCGCCTTTTNNTTAAAATTTTACCAGACTTAACAAAGTGTTCGAGCCGTTCCAAGGTTTTTTTGGTGGAACAGCATTCAATAAAGGCTTTGCGTTCCAATTCGAGCAAGTATTGTTCATTGACTGTCTGGACTTCCGAAAGGTTTCCGCCACATAGCACGTAGCCCAATTTTTCGGAAATCAATTTGTCGTGCTCGGAAATGTACTCGCCGCTGTACATGGCGTTTGCCCCGGCATATACAATGCCCATTCCCTCGTTCCCAAGAACCGTAATATCCTCTCTTTCAACCGGTTTGCTATAGCCCTTTTCGGCCATAAGCAGCGCTGCTTTCTTGGCATAACCCAACTGATCCTTTCTGCTGACTATGACTTCATCAATTCCCTTTCTGAGGTAACCGAGATCAAAGGCTTCGTGACCTGATGTGGAAACCTTGGCCTGACCAATGGTTAAAAACCTGTTTCGCATGGTATTGATTCTGATGTCACCATCGTGGAATTCATCGGAGGTGCGAACGGCAAATTCTTTACTGCCACCTCCTCCGGGGATAACCCCAATTCCAAATTCCACCAGTCCCATGTATGTTTCGGCATGAGTGATCACCTTATCCGCATGCAAACACATTTCACATCCACCTCCGAGTGTGAGCGAATGAGGAGCCATCACTACGGGAATCGAACTGTACC
>DNDT01000486.1 GCA_003487525.1 Flavobacteriales bacterium | reverse complement strand
CCCATGTCCAGCATGCGGTCGGCCTCATCCAGCACAAGATGTTTTATGTTCTTAAAGTTTACATATCCCAATTGCAAATGCGACAGTAGTTTACCCGGAGTGGCGACAATGATGTCTGCGCCCGTCACAAGTGCGTCTTTTTGGCGTTCCCAGTCTTTTCCGTCTCCTCCCCCATACACGGCAATTGAACTAACACCTATAAAATAGGCAAGTCCCTCAATTTGCTGTTCGATCTGAATCGCCAGTTCCCTGGTAGGCACAACAATCAGCGTGTCAACATGGCTGGAGTGTTTGCCCACTAGCATGTTGAGAATGGGCAACACAAATGCCCCGGTCTTTCCGGTTCCCGTCTGGGCACATGCCAGTACATCACGGTTATCCAGAATGCAGGGTATTGCCTGTTCCTGGATGGGAGTAGCCGTTTCAAAGCCCATATATGATATGGCTTCCAACAACTGCTCGTTCAAATTGAATTCTGAAAACTTCATTGGCGCATGAAATTAGGCTTTTTCGACCTCTCAGCACATCATCCTTACCGCTTTGTTCAAATCTAATTGAATGATCACCTTTCCAGCGAAGATCTCAATGGTTTAAACAATCAATCCTCAACAAGGTTCCGGATTACCTTCATCAACTATTTATTGGTAATTTCATCATCAACTAATGTCGGTTAATCACGTACATCGGATATTGATCGCCTTTCTGATTTTGCTTGGCACCAACGTGCACGGCCAGGTCAGACAGGTATTGTTTTTGGGCAATTCATACACCTATGTGAATAATATGCCCCAGATAGTCGTTGATTTTGCCTCTTCTGTTGGAGATTCAATGGTGTTTGAAAGCAATACTCCCGGAGGTTATACGCTTCAGGGACATGCCTCAAATCCGACTTCCACCGGAAAAATTCGACAGGGAAACTGGGACTTCGTTGTACTGCAGGAACAGAGCCAGCTACCCTCCTTTCCCATTTCCCAGGTTGAACAGGACGTTTTTCCGTTTGCACGTCAACTGGACAGTTTAATCGATGTGTTCAATCCGTGTTCGGAAACAATCTTTTACATGACATGGGGCAGAAAAAACGGGGATGCTTCCAATTGTGCTTCGTGGCCTCCCGTGTGCACTTATGAAGGAATGGATAGTTTACTGCGACTCAGGTACATCATGATGGCTGACAGCAATGACGAATCCATTTCTCCTGTCGGGGCAGTCTGGAGGTACATAAGGCAGAATTATCCCGGGATCAACCTTTACCAGGCCGATGAAAGTCACCCTTCTGCAGCAGGATCCTATGCTGCTGCATGTAGCTTTTATACCGCTATATTCAAGAAAGATCCTACCCTGTCTTCCTATGCATACACACTGAATTCAACTGATGCGGCAAGCATTCGCAATGCGGCCAAAATTGTTGTGTTTGACAGCCTGGATAATTGGAATTTAAAGGACGACTATCACAGTACTGGTTTCACCTATTCCATTATCACACAGTACACCTATCAGTTTACCAATCTGTCTAAGAATGCACATAGCCAGATCTGGACATTTGGGGATGGAACAACTGACACCAGTGCCAATCCAACCCATACGTATCCCGGTCCCGGAAAATATCTAGTGCGGCTGGAATCCATTGCCTGCGATACATTGTTCTCTGAAGAAGAGATCGACATTAACTTGGTCGCAGTGGACATGCATTATCGGAAAAATGACCTTCGACTAATTCCCAATCCGGCCGGAAATCAAATACAAATCTCCCTTATTAATGCGGATTCCTACCTTGTTTCCATATACTCCTTACAGGGAGAACTATTGTTGAATAATCAACACGTGAATGGAAAAACCATTGATATTTCGTCATTGGACAGAGGATTGTATTACGTCCGCATATTTCTGGCAGACTCCATATTGTCCGGGAGATTCATTAAAGAATAGTTTTTATTGATCTTTCAGGTAATTCAACCATTTGCGTTTATAGGAATAAATTGATTTAAATCATGAAAATCACCACACTGTCGTTGATTTTAAAAAAACGGTAAATTTCTTTGATGCCCTATATTTTTAAAGAAATGGCTCTCTCATTGACTTTTACGGTGAATTTTCAAAAAACCGGTCTTTTCTCGGCCCTTCAAAAAGAATCAGGAAGTGACACAAATCATATTTTAACAAATTCCTAGGTAGTACCTTTGTAAAAACCGTTGGAACCTAATCTTATACTAATAACTCAATAGCATGAACAATCTGTTTCCACATACCTTTCACATTCCTGTAATGGGTTTGGGATATACAATTGACACGCCCGTTAAGGTTGCGCGATTTGGAATCACTTCGGTTGTTTCAATTATTCAGGACACACTGGTGGAACAAGTGCGGGAGTTTTATTGCAAAAAAACAGGAGAAGAGTACATCCCGATTCCGCTGGATGACATTGACCACCGAGCTAAACGGATTACCGCGTACCTGAACCTCATAAAAGGCATTGTCGAAGAGCAGGTTGAAAAAATGAAAAAAGAGCCTTTTGAAGAAGGAAAGGATATTGTCAAGTATTTTGAACTTCTTCCGAACGATTCTCCGCTCAAAGAACTTTACAAGGAGATGAAATTACTCAAAGGAGGCAGTGCAAAGGCCTTTCTTCAAAAGCAGTTAAGAGACAACATGGTGACGGGTGAAATAGACGTGAACATCATGACCAAGCTGGACAGTCCGAATTATGCCAAGAATAACGAATTACTTCCCGTTGAATACTGCGATGCCATGGCTGCATTGCGCGGATACGCCAAAAGTGATCTTTCATCTTCCCTGGTATTGTCGGCAGGTCTTAATCCAAGGTTGTTCTCATACATGGAAGAGTTTCAGGACTTTTTTCCGGATGAAAACGGTGAAATCAAGAAGAAAGTCATTCTCAAAGTGAGTGATTACAGATCCGCATTGATTCAAGGCAAATACCTTGCCAAGAAGGGTATTTGGATTTCAGAATTTCGAATCGAATCGGGATTGAACTGTGGCGGTCATGCTTTTCCGACGGAAGGCAAGTTGCTTGGACCGATTCTGGAAGAATTCAAAATCAACAAATCCGAACTGGTTTCGCAATTGCTCGAAATGTGCAACGCGACACTCGAAGAAAAGAATCAGCCAAAGCTCAAGAACATACCGATGATGAGAATTACGGTACAGGGCGGTATTGGTACCGCCAAAGAAGATAAGTTCTTAAGGGAATATTACAATCTGGACGGAACGGGTTGGGGAAGTCCTTTTTTATTGGTTCCCGAAGCAACCAATGTGGATGACGAAACCTTGAACCAGTTGATTAAGGCGAAAAAAGAAGATTACTACCTGAGCTTTGCCTCACCACTTGGAATTCCATTCAATAATTTCAGAAAAAGCAGTGCTGAATTGCAACGACATGCAAGAATAGAAAAAAACAGACCCGGCAGCCCTTGTAATTTCCAACATCTGGCATCAAATACGGAATTTACAGAAAGACCCATCTGTACTGCTTCGAGAGAATACCAGCGCCTCAAAATTAAGGCCCTCAACAAACTTCCTTCCGTAAATGGTGAAATAAAAAAAGAAATAGACATTGTAACTGAAAAAGATTGTCTTTGCGAAGGACTTTCTTCTACGGTGTTATTAAAAAACAACATACCTGTTCCTCATAAACTGGAAGCGGTAACCATTTGTCCGGGACCTAACCTCGCTTATTTTTCGGAGGTCTTTTCACTTGAGCAAATGGTCGGACATATTTACGGCAGAATCAACAATTTAAACCTGTTGAACAGATCGCATGTGTTTATCAATGAACTGGTCATGTATGTCGATTACCTGAAAAGTGAAATTCAAAAAAGTTCGGATTCACTGTCTGACAAACGGGTAAAATACTTTTCAGCTTTCAAAGCCAATCTGTTGAATGGCATAGATTATTACATTGGTCTGGCACCCAATTTACAGGACGAAAAGGAAGAGTTTATCAATAAGCTGAAGGAGGAATTGGAAAAAATCAAGAATTCAATTTCGGAATACAGCTTGTCGGAGATTGGAAAACTTGCTTTCCAGACAGTATAATTATCGTATCCCTAAAATTCAGGATCATTTGAGGAAACGTAATTGAGAAGAATGGTGCGTGCCAACATTTACCATTCCCACTCTACACACTCAAACCATCTTATACTACTTCGGCAACGACGAAGGTACTTCCTCCGACAAAGATTAAATCACCCGGTTTGGCCGCCGCTTTAGCCTCATTAAGCGCTTCCTTTACGGAATCAAATGCCTTTCCGGTCAGGCCCATTTCGAGTCCGATTTTTAATAATTTGTAAACGTCATGGCCTCTCGGCACATCGGGGCAACAAAAATAATAGGTAGCTGTTACCGGCATCAGGCCCAATATCTCTCCCGCATCCTTGTCGTCAACAGTGCCCCAGACCACATGTAATTCATTGAAAACCTGAGATTCGAGGGTTTTTAACATGGTCAGCACTCCTTCCTTGTTGTGAGCCACATCCGCAATAATCAACGGAGATTCGGCCAGTACCTGCCATCTGCCCCTCAGGCCTGTATTGGAAACGACGTTATTGAATCCTTCCCGTATCATATCCTCGGTAAGATTGTATCCTTTCACTTTCAGGACTTCGAGTGTTGTCAGCACCGTACGTTGATTTTCGAGCTGGTACAGACCTTTAAGGTCCATTTCATACGTACTGTATTCGTTCTCCTCGGCAAACGAAATTGGCGCTGATTTCTCACGTGCTATCCGTGAAAAAACCTCTTTTATATCAGGAAGGGCAGATCCAATCACCACAGGAACATTCTGCTTAATGATTCCCGCTTTTTCCGCAGCGATATCTTCAAGCCTGTTCCCCAGAAAACGCATGTGATCGTGCCCGATATTGGTAATAACCGAAATCTCGGGAACAAGAACGTTCGTGCTGTCAAGCCGACCTCCAAGGCCCGTCTCTATTATGGCAATGTCTACCTGTTGATTCGAAAAATAGTCAAAGGCCAGGGCAACGGTCCATTCAAAAAACGACGGTGAAATGTCCTCCACCGCAGTAATGTGGTCCTGAACAAAATTCAGCACATATTGCTCGGGAATCATCTGACCGTTCAGTTTAACGCGCTCTCTGAAATCGCTTAAATGCGGGGAGGTATAAAGGCCGACTTTTATCCCCGATTCCTGAAAAACGGATGCGAGCATGTGCGACACCGAACCTTTTCCATTCGTTCCCGCAACATGAATTGATTTAAAGTTGCGTTCCGGATTTCCAAGAATTTTTAGCAGAGCGATGGTATTGTTAAGATCAGCTTTATACGCTGCCTGTCCAATGCGTTGGTAAATTGGCAGCTGCTCGTACAGATACTTCAGGCATTCCTTGTAGGTCATTATCCTTTCACCAAAAAAGTAAACACAATTTGACCCTTTTGTTGCTCCGGTGCCTGAGGGTTCACGTTGAATTTCGTACTTAATGCAGCTTCTTTTGCAATTTTATAAAGAACCGAACTGGTTGTTGTACTTCCCCTTGCCCCGGGGTTGGCTCGCAATACGTTTCCATCTTTGTCCACAATAATATCCACAATCACCTTGCCTTCTTCCTGCGAATTATCCTGAATGTTCGGAGGGCGGACCATGCTTCGTCCTCCAAGACCAATTAATTTGAATCCATTGCCACCTGAACCTCCGGTGTAATTCTTACTTTCCTTTGAGCCGGTTGGATCACCCTGGTCTCCGTTTTTCCCCGTTATTCCGTCACTTGCAGATTTATTCTCTGAGCTGTTCTTCCACTTGGACAGTGCATTAGACAGTTCCTTACTTGGTTTGGGTTCTTCCTTGACTTCCTCCTTTCGGATGTTTTCGGTTTTTTCGGTATTGACCTGTGGAGCTTCTTCGCTTTTTTGGGTTAACACTTCCTCTTCCGCCTTGGCCTGAACACTTTCTTTTTCCAGTTTTTCCACCACCTTTTCCTGACGATTCTGAACCGCCGATTGAGTTTGCTCCTGTCCGGAGCCCTGGTCGTCAAATCCAAAATTTATCTGAATTCCTTCCTCGGCAGGTGGAGGCACCGTGTATGTCAGGCCTGTCAGTAAG
>DNDT01000154.1 GCA_003487525.1 Flavobacteriales bacterium | reverse complement strand
CTTCGCTGAACAAGGCTATTGGTATGGGCTATGTAAAAGCAGATTATTCAAAAGAAGGTTCCGATATATTCGTGGAAATAAGAAATAAACTTATACCTGCAGTGGTTGTACCCCTGCCTTTTTATAAAGTATAATATACGTGACAGCCAAGAAAGTAGAAGTCAGCTTTTCACCCGCTCTGTTCAGCTCGTATTATCACGATCATGAATGCAACGTGGTTATTGTTGATGTCTTCAGGGCAACTTCTGCCATTTGCACAGCTTTTCATTATGGAGTAAAGGAGATTATTCCGGTTGCCACTGTCGAAGAAGCCATGGCTTACAAAAAGGACGGGTATTTGGTCGGTGCAGAAAGGGATGGACAGATTGTCGATGGATTTGATTTTGGGAACTCGCCTTACAGTTACATGGATGAGCGCATAAAGGGCAAATCCGTCGTGTTGACTACCACCAATGGCACCAAGANNTACTTATCCAATGTGCCGGTTGGAAAAATCGATTCAATCTGGAAGATACCTTGTTCGCCGGAGCCCTGGTTGAGGCTTTAACAAAACAACCCAAGTTTTCCAACCTTGCCGATTCAGCACTTGCGTCGGCATATATCTATTCACTGGCCAAGGGAAATATGTTTAAATGGCTTGAAAACTCGAGTCATAGAAATCGTTTGAAAAGATTGAATCTCGAAAAAGATATAAAGTTTTGCCTCCAGGTTTCACTATATGACGTTGTTCCTTACTACCGAGACGGGTCCCTGATAAACAAGGGTAGTTTGGTGTCGCTTGAATAAAAAAAAGTTAGGTACGTTATTGATTTTGTCCATTCTGGTCATGGATGTATTGGCCTGGGGTTTTTACAGCCACAGGTTGATCAACAGAAAGGCCATTTATGCACTCCCAATTGAAATGTTCGCCTTTTACAAGGCCAATCTGGATTATCTCGAATTTCACGCGGTCGATCCCGATAAGCGCCGATACAGTGTGGATGGTGAAGCGCCAAAACATTACATTGATTTGGATCGATATCTGCATTGTGTTGATTGTTCAATTGACAGTATACGGTCCGTACTCCCAATTTACTGGAGCAATGAAACGGACAGTCTTTTAAAAGACAGCCTCGAAAAGGGAGGTGTGCTTCCCTGGAATCTCGCTTTCCAGGTACGCTTACTTAGCAAGGCATTTGAAGAAAAAAACACGCGAGAGATTCTTCGTTTGTCCGCAGAAATAGGACATTACGCATCCGATGCACACGTGCCTTTGCATACCACCGAGAATTACAATGGTCAACTGACGAATCAACACGGTATTCATTCGCTCTGGGAATCCAGAATTCCGGAGCGATTCGCTGTTAAGTATTGGTTTTTAGAGGGCCGGGCAACGTATCATGAAAACGTGCAGCTTTCCATCTGGAAAACAGTGATTGAAAGCCATAAACATGTTTCAGAGGTGCTGGATAATGAGCGCAAACTGCGGTCTGAAATCCCTCCGGACAGAATATTCTGGGCCAGGAGCAAAGGGCGCGGGACCCTCATAGATTTTTCCGAGAAATACATTGAGAAATATGAAGGCTATACGGGTGAGTTGGTCGAACAGCGAATGACAGCGTCTTCTCATTTCATCGCTTCACTTTGGTATACGGCATGGGTAGATGCAGGACAGCCGAACTTGTCTGATTTAGACCTGTCCGGCTGTCAATTTGATTTAAATGAACAGAACAAGAATGACTCAGTTGAAACTGAGCCGGAGCATACTCACTGAACTATCTTTCGTTGGATAGTTTTTCCATTTCTTCGTTGAAGATCTGCTCGTATTTCATCTTGTCGTAATCGATCTGCAGTTTTTGATCCTTGGAAACACCGCTATTAATATTATTCAATAAGGACTCTTTATCCAGTTCAATGGCCACAAACGTCTGGAATTGTCCGTTTCCCAGAGAGCCCGGAGTCTCACAAATAATTTTAATGTCATTCATTTTGAGATTTACAACCTCCCTGGTCATGTTCTCAAATTTTGATTCAAATTCCGAATTCTCACCAAATTCTCTTTCGTTCACATATCGATCGGTGACGGATTTAATTTGAGTTTCAATTAACGAGGCAAGTCTCTGTTTTGCCAGAGTCAATGCTTTTTCTCTGGATAAGCTCATGTCATTGCTTTTCGCGCTATTGTCGGCTCGAAAATAATTCTTATCGGACCTGTATTTTGGTCCGCTGCAAGGAATATCGATTTCTTTAAAACCACCCTCTTTTTTCGAAACTTCTTCCTTGCCTTTACAACCGGGTAGAGCAAAAAGAGAAGCAATTAAAATTGCTGTTGAAAATAATTTTATCGTCTTCATAGGTTAATATTTATAGGTTGAACACACAGTAATACACATATCAGGATTGATCTCTCAGTTTTACCTCACAATTAGTTTTTCCGAATATACTTCATTTCCGTTAGAATTAATTTTAAGAATGTACGTGCCGGCTGTAAGAGGACTTACCGAAAAAGTCAAAAGGTTTTTTCCGGCATTTGCCGGTTGAGAGTCCATTATCCTTGAAACCACTTTACCTTCGATTGAATAAACAATCACTTCAATTATACTTGATTCGCTTAAGGAGAACCCAACATTAACCTCTCCCTGAGCCGGATTCGGATATACAATATTATTTCCGTTCAAAATGGCCTTATACGATTTGCCCTCTATTGAGGTGCTGCACGATTTGTAATCGGAAACAGTCAACGAATATTTGTATTCGCAAAGATTCACCTTGAAGTGCTCATCGGTCGAATTATTGTTCCATAAATAGTAATATGGTTTAACACCCTGATATACATCTGCTTCAAGATAGCCGACACATTCGTTTACATCCGAGACCTGAACTTCAGAAACGGCAGCATCAAAACAGTGGCAGTCTCTAATCTCATTTATCCAGGTTGCGCTGCTGTAATTTGCCAATCCATAAAATCCTGCAGCCCAGATAACACCCGGCTCATCGTATTTTCTCTGAAGTCCGAAATAATCTCCCCATCGTTCGTATGATCCTCCATGTCGATTTACATATCCAAGTCCCTTTTTTAGTGTGGTCAGGGCCGAGTAATTCGTATCGACTGATTTCACCATTGAAATTCCCGCATAGTGGGTAGGAGAGGTGTGGTCAAAGGCGATGACGGCGGATGAACCACATTTATCCGTACCTGTGTAAACAATGTTTGGGTATCCAAAATCAATGCTGTCGTGTCCAATTGTCCTGGCTGAAATACTTGGATTTCCGGCAACATTTCGAATTATTCCGTGGTAAACCGCTGCATTGCCTCTGCCCGGAAGAAAGTCCATGGTATTTCCAACAAACTGAATTTCATCTCCCACTTTAAAACTTCCCAAAACTCGTGCATCATTTGTATCAAACCCATCGGCCGGATCGTTGGGATCCGAATCGGCCTGTCTTCCGTTGGGTGGCACTCCGTAAGGCTTGTCGGCCATTACAACTTTTACGACAAGCGTTGCATCGGGATCATCTATTTTACCGGTCACTTCAACCAGAAAGATGCTGTCGTTTGAAATGTCGAAATTTCGGTTGGATAAAAAATACATATTCGGTCCCTGAAGCGTATCACCACCCTGAACTGGAGCAAGATTTCTCAAATTTCTCCCATTGAGGGCAATGTCACTCCAGAGATTTGTTTTTAATACCGAGTCACCATTATACCCGCTTTCTTTGTCAAATTGCCAGATGATGGTACTGCTGAAGCTTAGCTTCCAGTCTCCTCCGGGTACGAGAAGATTCACCGTATAGAATAGTTCGTCTTCCGTCATTGCAATGGCCGGGTAGTCTGTCCAGGTATCGTTGTTTAATGGGTTTCCGCTAATTCTGTAAATGTTCCAGGGGTCTTTTGCGGGGTTATTCGTCGTCGAAAAAGCAAGAATTATCCCACTGTTACTGGGGCTTCTGCCTGTGAGGAAGGTGGCTATAAATCGATCATTTTCAGGGTCATAAAGTAATTTTGGATCAAAAGGACTTGAGGTGCCTGAAGTAAAATCATCAAAGTCAATGATAAAAATATTTGAATCGGTTGGTTCGAGGCCCTGGGTTAAGTCATGCATGTACAATTTAGAATTTATGCCACACAATAAATAATTACCAT
>DNDT01000019.1 GCA_003487525.1 Flavobacteriales bacterium | reverse complement strand
GGAAGATCCGAAATTCAACATTCACATTGACAATAGTTTCGGATTGCCCGTTTCTCTTTCGTTTAGCAATTTTTCCGGACACGGTCCGGGTGGATCGTCCAATCTGGGTGGGGATTTTATGGACGATGGCATTGAGGTCGGGGCGCCCAAGGATACCAATTCCAGTATAATAACCACCGAAGAGATAAACAGTGGAAATTCCAACATCGGAAATTTCCTTTCGATCACACCGAAATCCATAAATTTCGAACTTGGAATGGAGGCAAATGCGGACAACGATTCAACCGTCAATAATTTTGCCAGTAAAAACAGCGAATTGGTCGGCAGCATCGACCTGAATCTTCCGCTTAAAGGGCGGTTGGACAGGGTTATTTTTGAAGACGAATACGATTTTACGGCACGCGATGTTGACAATGTCGATCTGGCCATATTTAAAATAGTTACCAAGAATTTCTTCCCTCTGGGAATACACATGCAGATTTATTTTTTGGACGAAAGTGATGTTGTACTGGATTCGCTGATATTGGACGGAAATACCATATTCAAAGAAGCCCAGACGGATAAAAATGGATTTAGTACGACTCCCGCTATTGAAGAAAGTTATGTTGAAATTGGCGAGTCGAGATTTTCAAAGATTAAATATGCGACCAGTAAATTGAAACTGAGCGCAATGCTGGTTACGGATAATTCGGCTACCAAATCGATCGTTATAGCCGACGACAATTATTTTGATCTTAAATTAGGTGTAATTGCACGGATTAAAGAAAAGCTTTAAGGCCGTCCTGGCGTTATCCCTCTGCGCAACATTTTCCTCATTGCACGGCCAGCAGGAATTCACGTTGCACTTTAACAGAGATGCCGTGCAGTCGTCATTTACCAATCCGGCATTCAGAACCGATTATAAAGTGACGATTACCCTTCCCTCGGTCATATATAATTATGGAAACAATGCATTTTCTTACAGGGACTTAATCGCGAGGGATCCAGTCGACGATTCCACCTACATCGACATCGACGGTATCCTGAGTAAGATGAAAGATAAAAACCTCATTCAATTGCAGTCATATGTGGACTTAATTAGCATTTACTTCAATGTTCAGGACTGGTATATTTCAATTAATGTGACAGAAAAATTTGATTCAAAAATGTATTACACCAGGGATTTGGTGAACTTGCTTTGGAACGGGAATGCCCAATATATTGGACAAAGCATAGAAATTGGACCCGGGATAAATCTTCAGATGTACAAGGAGTACGGTTTGAGAGTCGGCAGGCATTTTGAAAAATTTGATGTCGGAGCACGGTTCAAGTTGTTAAACGGGATAGCAAATCTTAATTCTGCGCGAAACAGTATGGTATTAACCACCGGTGAGACAAATTTTGAAAGCTCGTTAAGTACGGATTATGAGGTCAGGCAGTCGGGATTTGAACACTTGGAACCCGAAGGATTTAACCCCTTCACCGGGTCGAGGAATACCGGATTCGCTTTGGATTTAGGAGGAGTTTACAGACTTAATAGCAAGTGGGAATTATCCGCCAGTGTAATAGACCTGGGCCGGATTAAATGGAAGACCGATGTGAAAAAATATAAAAGCAATGGTACAATAGCATTTTCCGGAATAGACATTGGCGATTTTATCAGCGACGATGAGTTTAATTTTGACAAATTTCAGGACTCAATCACGGCTCTTTATTTTCAGGAGGAAGAAGGGGGAACATACATCAGTTATCTCATACCTAAAACCTATGTAAGCGGTACCTTCCACCCCAACGAGAAAACTTCGTTCGGAGCACTTTTCCAGGCAGAATATTTTCAGGGCATTCAACCGGGTATCGGTCTGTATGCCGGGCATAACGTGAATAAATTTTTACAGGTTGGACTTTCCTATGCTTATAAAAACAGGCAGTTTGACAATGTCGGATTTAATCTGAATCTGGGATTGCCCGCTTTTCGAATCTATGTGGTTACGGACAACCTCTTGAGTTTTATCAGAATGGGATACGCAAGAAATTTGACCTTTCGCTACGGGATGAACATTAATATAGGCGAGCTCGGGATGAAGAAAAAGAAAAAGCGGGAGAAGGCAACGGAAGAGCCCGTTCCGGAAACTCCTTCGGAATAATTTATCCGCAGTCTAATTTTAGCGATTGATTCATTTGAATTTTACCCCTTTTTTGGATGTGTAATGTATTGTTAATCAAGTACATCAGTTTAGAACTTTAATTTATTTTCAGTATATTCGTAAAAGGTCGATGTATTTCGTACCATTTTCTTTTGTTGAAATGAAACAAACCATGTCTTCTGTAAGAGCATTATTTGCCTTGACATGTTTGCTGGTTCTTTCCGGTTTTGTTTTCGGACAGTGCGGAGGTTGCGGGTGTCCGGCCAATGAAACCGACCTGGCGAATGGAGGAACATTTTGCGGTAATTGCAATGTCGCAGTCGGAGGTACAATCAATATTACCGCAAAGGTGACCTGGTGCAGCGGCACCTTAAATATTACCGGCAACAACGGTGATGTTAACCTTAGCGATACCTTTCATATTTTGGGCGGAACGGTCCAGACCCAAGACAACAATGATGGTGATTTTGATATTTTAAGTGGAGGGGTACTTATCGTCGAAAGTGGCGGTACTTTGAGCGCGGATGATGAAATATTTGTGAGAAGTGGAGGAGAGATGATTCTTAATGGCACGGCCTCGAGTGACAACGATATTTTTATTTACTCAGGGGCAACGGCGACTATCGGTTCAACCGGCCTTTTACAAGCCACTGGAAATGGCGACAACATTTTTGTTCAAGGCAGTCTTTCCAATAATGGAGGTACAATCACCGGGGACAATATTGAAGTCACGGGGACTTTAACTTCATCCGGAGACATAATCACCGGCACTGACTTTATTGTAGACGGTGGAAGCGCTACCATACAATCTGGAGGATCGCTTACAACCGGCGATGACCTCAAAGTATATGGCGGAGGGGACTTTACCCTGGAATTCGGCGGCAATGTGAATATTACCGATAACGTGATCAACAACACGACAGGTACGGGAAGCGGGACCAGTTCCACCGGAACCATCCTGATATGCGATACCATGTTTGTAGGAGGGGATTTCACCATTGACAATACCACACCGAATAGTTCGGCATGTGGTTGCGGAACGGGGGTAATAATTGCCTTGGGTTCCATTACCGACAACGAGTCTCCTCAGTGTGATTTTGCAGGATGCGTTGGAGGAGGGGTTCCGTGTACTAGTGCCACTCTGCCTGTAAAATGGTTGTCTTTTGATGCAATGGTAACCGAGGAAGATAATGTGCGACTTTCCTGGAAAACAGCTTCGGAGATTAATAACAAGGGATTTTACATTGAACGGGCGTTTAATAACCTTGATTTCAGTCAGGTAGACTTTGTCATTGGTAACGGAAATAGCCGGGCCGAGCGATCCTATACGTATCTGGATGCCAACCTGAATGCCGGAACATATTATTACCGGCTGAAGCAAGTTGACTTTGACGGGGCATTTGAATATTCAAA
>DNDT01000170.1 GCA_003487525.1 Flavobacteriales bacterium | reverse complement strand
TAAAAAACTGATTTTATTCTTCACTACATCGTGAACCTTTGTGGTGTCTGACATAAAAAAGAACCATCCGACCGTTACAAAGACAATGAACGATTTAGCGTTGAAGAATATTATTTTGATGGCTATGGCTGGGGGATTTCCGTTAACTATCCATCTGACACAAATAAAACGTTTGACGTTGAAATGAAAAAACTTGGTGATGATACCTGGCAACTTATTGAACAGGGGAGAAATGGCAAATATGCAGGCCTCGGTATTCACGGTGAAATAAGGTACGGAAATGACACCAGAAATGTGGAGCATGGGACCTACGTGGTAAGAATGAAGGAGTCGGATCGGAATTACTGGATCGGGAATGTGGTTAATGTGAGAAACCATAAGAATAAATGAAACAGCGAACAGAACATAAAATTTATTCCGGACTGGGGCGACTCACTTTAGTGGCCGTATTTTTGATCGGAATTTTGTACTTATTTCCGGAATCTGTTCTAATAAAATTAGTTCATTCAGATTGTCAGCTCTGCACGGCATCCGGAATCGATGTTAAGGAAAACACAATAAAATTCAAGGCATTTCTGAATGGGATTAAAGAGAACGATGGTGTTCTGATCATCGGAACCTCAGAGACCGCGGCCTTTAAAGAAGCAAATTATAGAACCTTGTTAAACAGGTATTTCAGCACGAAAAAGAAATTCTCCTATTTGGCGGGAGCCGGCCGTGTGGATTACATATACTTTCCAACTTTTCTGAACAACAGGAGTGAAGTGGAAAATCTTGAGGTACTATACTTTATAAATCCAACTTACTGGCGTGCCGGGCTTAATGAATTTAGCCCTGAATATTACGAAAGATACAATAGTCAGTCAGAAGTGGAAAGGGTAAAGCCGGAACTTGAAAAACGTGGGATATACAGTGGATTTGTGCCATCTCAAATTGACTCTTCGAAATTGTCTGACTTTGAATTTAGTGTGGCTACGGCGATAAAGCGTTTGAGACTTTTCTATCTACCCTTTTTTCAATGGGTTCACTCACATACTGCTTCTGATTTAATACCTTCGGAATCAACTCTTTGTACAGAATCTTTTGAGGGTAAATTTACAGATACCACCTGGTATGATGCGTTGAAACTAGAAGTAGACACCATTACAAATTCAACGGACAAATACGGGTTTAAGGCTGACAATGAATTTTATAGCATTGATACCGGTGATTTTCAGTACCGGGCACTGATTGGATTTATTTCATTGTGCAGGGACATGAATGTGCGCTTAACCTGTCTTATTGGACCGTATAACAATATATATTGCAAGAGAACAAATCCCGAGTACATTGGTGATTATGAAGAGATGATTCGGAAAATTGGAGATCTGCTTGAAAGAGAAAAAGTTGATTACATCGATGCACGTGACATATCGTACATGCAGTATTCATTTAATGATAAACAGCATCACTCAAAATATGCAGCCTGGTTACTGGCCGAACGAATAGCAAATTACTATGAAAAGAATAGGTAATTACCTGTTGGGACTGCTTCTTTTTTTATTTCTTTTTTCCTTGATTGCGTATATGCTCGGAAACATCGAAAATGCGGAGATCCCCTACATTTATATTAATTTCTGATATCCAGTTTCTCAAAAACACTGTTCTGGCTTTTGAATTCCGGAACCAGATCCTTCATCATTTTCACGGTTGCTTCGTTGTCCTGGCTGTCGAATTGAACAATGATGTCTTCCACCTTTTTTTGGACAAATTCAAAGTCAACCGGAGCCACTTTGGCTTTCATAATTTGAGGATGATGGGTGGGTAGTGTATTTTCACTGTCGTTCAGCAATTCTTCATACAGTTTCTCTCCCGGTCTGAGCCCTGTAAAAATGATTTGAATATCCCGGCCCAGTTTCAACCTTGAAAGCTTGATCATTTTTTTGGCCAGATCCACTATTTTGACCGATTCACCCATGTCAAAAATGAATATTTCACCACCTTTCCCGATTGCGCCTGCTTCAAGCACCAGTTGACAGGCTTCCGGGATGGTCATAAAATAACGGGTCACATCCGGATGAGTTACGGTTATCGGTCCACCTGACTCCAATTGTTTTTTGAAAAGTGGAATTACGGATCCATTGGAACCAAGTACGTTGCCAAACCTGGTGGTTATATAATTTGTGTTTGATTTTGAATCGAGCGCCTGAGTGTACATCTCGGCAATCCGCTTCGATGTCCCCATTACATTGGTTGGATTTACTGCTTTGTCGGTAGAGATCATCACAAACTTCTCTACTCCAAATTCGTCCGATAAATCAGCGAGAATTTTCGTTCCAAGAATGTTGGTTAAAACCGCTTCGGTCGGATTTCCCTCCATCAGCGGAACGTGCTTGTAGGCTGCAGCATGAAACACAATGTCTGGTCTGAATGTTTCAAAGAGTTTGCGTGTTCTTTTTGTGTTGCGTATATCCCCCACAATAATCTCACATTTGGATAGAATACCTTTCTCGGTAAGCTGCATTTCAAGGTCGTAAAGAGGTGTTTCTGCCTGATCGTAAAGCAGCAGCTTTCCTGGTTTGAACTTCAGCAGCTGGTTCACCAGACCGCTTCCTATAGATCCGGCCGCACCGCTCACAAGAATCACTTTTCCGGTGAACAGTTCTTCGATTAGATCGTAGTCCAGTTTAATGGATTCGCGACCGAGCAAGTCCTCAATTTTAATTCCTTTGATTTGCTTGAAACTGAGTTCACCGTTAATCCACTTGGTGACCGGAGGGACATTGAGCACTTTTGTATTGTACTTTAAACAAGTTTCCGTGATGTCATTAAGCCTCTGTGGGTGTAGATTTTGAATGGAAACGATAACGTGATCAACTTCGTTGTTTTCAAGCAATTCTTCCAATTCGTCCGTATGGTACACAGGTACACCCTCGAGCTTTCTGCCTTTCTTTTTCTGATTGTCATCCACAAAGGCGAGCACTGTGTATTTTCCTCCGGCATCCCTGTCGAGTGTTCTTTTTGAAATCACTCCGCTCTCTCCGGCTCCAAAAACAATGATTTTATTTCGCTGCTTCGTTTTGGCCTGATTTTCGATATAAGCCATCTTAACAAAAAACCTGTATGCGATCATGGTGAATGTCGTAGCCAGAAAATCGATGATTATAATCGAGAAAGGAATGATGAATATGTTGTCAAAAATGAAATAAGTCAGCAGATTGGTCAGCCCAAACAACAAGGTGCCAATGGTAACCGAGTTTGCGATACGAATAACATCGGATGTGCCGGTATACCTGATTATGCCTACATAAGTCCTTCCAACATAAAAGGTGATGGCTCTGATTACGAACACATACGGAACCACAACATACAACGCATCAATTTCGACCTGCGGTATATTGAAGTTAAATCGCAAGAAATAAGCAATGATTGTGGAACACACACTGATAAAAACATCAATGAGAAATACCATCCATTTAGGTGCGCTTAGTTTCCTGATTCCCATATCATAAGATGATTCGCAAAGATATTAATTTCGACAAGTCAAATTGATATATTTTTGCCGTCTGATTTGACATGGTTTGAGAATACTTTTTTTATTTCCTTATCCGGAAGGCTGTGCTGCCAGTCAGCGATTTAGATTCGAGCAATACCTTGAGCTGATGCTTAATAGAGGATATGAAATCGATCGCCAGTCTTTTTTGGACAAGGATTCCTGGGACATATTTTACAAAAAAGGACATTTTTTAAAGAAAGTACTTGGCTTGACAAAAGGGTATCTGAGACGCCTTCTCGTTTTATTTCGCGTTGGCAAGTATGAATATGTTTTTATTCACAGGGAAGTCGCTCCAATTGGACCACCGGTATTTGAATGGCTCATTTCAAAAGTCTGGAAGAAGAAAATAATTTACGACTTTGATGACGCCATCTGGATTTCGAATTCAAGTGACAACAATCGTTTTTTCTCACCGCTTAAATGGTATTCCAATGCTTTTCGCATTTGCAAATGGTCTTACAAGGTATCGGCAGGAAATCAATTCCTTGCCGATAGTGTGGCCGGTCACAACATGAACGTAGTCGTCAATCCAACCACCATTGATACCGGTAAACACCATCGTTACCTGACCGATCACTCCAATGAAATACCTGTAATTGGCTGGACGGGCTCTCATTCAACCGTAAAGTACCTTGACCTCATTTTTCCTTTGTTGGAACAACTGAGGCAGGAGTTGGATTTTAGGTTGGTAATTATATCCGATGAACAACCGGTTCATTACCGCCATCTTTTTGAATTTAAACCGTGGAATAAGACCCGTGAAATTGAAGATTTGATGCAGTTTAATATTGGCATCATGCCATTGACAAAAGATCCATGGAGTGAAGGTAAATGCGGGTTTAAGGCGTTGCAATATATGTCCCTGGGTATTCCCGCCCTTGTTTCTCCCGTGGGAGTGAATGAAAACATTGTAGATGAAGGTATAAATGGTTTTATTTGCCGAAATAATTCTGAATGGGCTGATCGGATACGTCAACTTGTAGAGGACAGAAAGACTTGTCTGAAGATGGGAAAGGCGGCGCGTTTAAAAGTAGTTCAAGAATATTCTGTAGAGGCCAATACGGCTAATTTTTTAAATTTGTTTAGTTAAAATTCTTACATGTTAGATACTGCGCTTAAAGCAAAACACCTGGAACTCGGTGCCAAAATGGTTCCTTTTGCCGGCTACAATATGCCGCTTCAATATACCGGTCTTACTGACGAACACTTAAATGTCAGGGAAAATGTCGGAGTTTTCGATGTCTCTCATATGGGTGAATTTATGGTTGAAGGAAGTGGATCCATGGATTTTCTTCAAAAAGTCACGTCCAATGATGTGTCAAAACTTTTTCCCGGAAAAGTGCAGTATTCGTGCTTTCCGAATACGCAAGGAGGGATTGTGGATGATTTGCTTGTGTATATGCTGGATGAAAATAAGTACATGTTGGTTGTCAATGCATCCAATATGGAAAAAGACTGGAACTGGATGCAGCAATACAAGCCCGAAAATGTCCGGATGAAGAACATTTCAAATGGTACTTCCTTATTGGCCGTTCAGGGACCAAAAGCCCTGGAAGTTATGTCAAAGTTGACAGACCTGGATCTCGGTGGGATGAAGTATTACTCTCTGTTACAGGGAAAAGTCGCAGGGATAGAAAATGCCATCATTTCTACCACGGGATACACGGGATCGGGTGGATTCGAAATCTATGTTGAAAACGAAAGGGCAGAGGATTTGTGGGAAGCGGTTATGAAGGCCGGTAAGTCGAGTGGTATTAAACCGGCAGGTTTGGCCGCCAGAGATACCTTGAGACTGGAAATGGGATTTTGTCTCTACGGTAATGATATCAATGACACGACATCTCCGATTGAAGCGGGACTTGGTTGGATCACGAAGTTTTCGAAGGATTTTATCAATTCAGTGAACCTCAAAAACGAAAAGGAGAATGGCCCCAAAAGGAAACTGGTTGGATTTGAGCTGACAGAGCGTGGCATACCTCGTCATGACTACCTGATAAAAAATTCAACGGGAGAGGAAATTGGTGTCGTAACCTCCGGAACTATGGCTCCTT
>DNDT01000423.1 GCA_003487525.1 Flavobacteriales bacterium | reverse complement strand
TCAGGAAATTTTGGACTTGTGTCGTATATTGTGGGGAGTAGTCGCTGATGAAGACATCAAAGACACCGTCCGATTGCGGATTTTTTACCATGTCAAGAAGGCCCGCATTACGCAGTTGCGTGAAAATTTCAACAAACCGTACAAAGTGTTGGTCCGTTTGAGCCGAGGGGGTAGTCAGAAAACTGGGATTTCGAAGGTCATTAGCCCTTATTACGAGAAGGCTCAGGAGACGATCCGTAAATGTTCCGGAGCGCAGAGACAGCATAAGTATATCCAACGGAATGGGCGATGTAAGCTGGCGGATATATTTTTCACCCTGGACCGGAACATAGGTAATGGTTGGGTTTTCCTCATAGGCCAAACCGCCGATTAAGAGATTCTCACCGCTTTCTTCTGTTGCACCGAATCCAGCTTCAACACCGGCCGTGGCTGTGAAACGCATGTTAGAGGCCACACCACTTACTGCAAGCAGGGTAGAGGTTTCTCCATAACGCCCCTTAACAATGGAAAGGAGTATCTGTTCATCCTCTGTTTTATTTATTGCTTCAGCATATGCAGATCGCCCTGAACTTATGGAACGTGGTCCCACCGTTGCGCATCCTGTCAACATGCAAAAAATGGGTACAAGTCCGGTCAGAACAAGAAACCATTTTTTTCCTGTGTCATCGAATTGCAAATTTATCCCCTCATGAACTGATAAAATTCATAGATAACAAAAGAGATTAAATAAAATGCCGGGACTCGCAATAAAAATAATCAAGTAACACAATATGTCAGGATTAACAATAGAGGACAGCCAGGATGTTTTGTTATGAAAGCACCTTACAAGCTCCTGTTTTAAAGTTTCCTTCTGAATCGGGGATTCTTACAATTTGCCAACAGGTTCACAATCTGTCACAAATTACCACTGGTTTAATTCAGACAGCCTTTTTTCGTAGCAATATTCGTGTTTCTCCAGAATATTTTCTATTTCTTTATCACTCAACCCCATGGCAAATTCATGTTTTTTTTCAATTGAGAGATTGTGACGCAACTCCCTTAAAGGGCAATCCGTACAATCTTTACTGCTCAAAGTGAAAAGACAATTCACAAGAAGTCCGAATACAATCGCTCTTGAGGGATTTGAATATTTCTCTGAAATTGGTTCCATACGAATATCCTCCAAGCTAGATTTAAGGCTAATGGATGTTGCCTGGCGATACTAACATTGCCCCAAACAGGCTAACTTCAATGAGGTAATTGCAAAAAATGCGCCTTTGATTAACAAAAAAGACAGAAATTTTATTTTTGGAGATATTTCAGGCAGTTAACTTTAAGGACAGAATTTTGAAATCAAATTTGAACTGTTTTAGTTATGGAATTTATGGTGATTTAACTAAAAGATTGGCGATATGCACACTGTTGGCAAAGCAATCAGTTTTATATAGGGTTATAATATGTAGATTGATCATTTATAAAAATACGTTCAGGATTAACTGTATGACTATGATATGCGCAGTATTAAACCACCGATAAATTAGCGCGAAACATAATATCCCAATGGTCCATAAAAGGCCAGATCGCTGGAAGTTTCTATCTCACATCCAACGGCACCCGGGCGAACACTCCTGACTATAACATCTTTTTTAATTGCAGTCTGGTGTTCATCATCAAGTTTAAATTCTACGCTGAGTTCATCACCCAATTTTATATTGGTTGCCTCAATACTGGTAAATGTCAGGCCGATCACAGAAATGTCGCGGATAACAAGATCGCAGGTGCTGCCCTTTTGCGAATGATTAATAAAGGTTCCTCTCAGACATGTATTCTTGCGCACCCTTTTGCGGAATTCGATAAAGACCTTAAATATAGTATTACAGCTGCATTTAACTTTAAGTTTATGTTTGTAGCCTCTGTATAAATCCGCCATTATAACTCTCTGCAAACCACAATGCGGGCATGTTAGTACAGATGTGTTATCAGGCCTGACATGTGTTTTGGGGAATTCAGATTCTTGCGGGGTATCGTTCATATATGTTTAACGGATAAAGAAATGGCATTACAACAGCTGAATAGAAGGTATTTCAGATAATATTATTACAATATGATGCCCCAATGTTTGCTGTGAATTGAATGCCCTTTCAGTATGACTATATCTTATATTATAATTAGTTTTTATCTCCCCAACGCCATGCAGCTCTTTCACCTTTTTTTATACAAATAAATAGAAGTACAGCCGTTAAAATGATAACAAAAGCAATGAGAGATATGATTTCCAACGGAGTATCTGTTAACGTAAAGCCAGCGACACCTACAAGCAGCAGATATGATAAAAAAACGATCCAGCCCTGCCACGTAACGGGAAGCCCCCAACCATAGCCATATCTTTTAGCCGGAAACCAGATTTCTTTTTGTTCGTCTTTCAAGACGAGCCCGCCATGTTCTTTTATGGTTTTTGGGTGTTCCACATCAAAACTATATCAAATGTCATAGCAACCTGACAACATAAAGATGCCAACCTATATTATGAAGTTTTCATTCGGGGAGAGGGGGTACACCGAAGTGGGAGTACGTCTATTTCTTGCCGCCATTTTGAATATTCTTAAACCTGTGTCAAGTTGAAATCGGCACTGTATTTACCTGTAAACATCATCCTTGTTTCTGCCCTCCATTAAAAGGCAGTGAAAGCGTGATTGTTGAACCTTTACCCACTTCGCTTTCGATATCCACCGTACCGTCCATCGACTCCATGATTTTCCTGGTTATTGACAGGCCAAGACCTGTACCCTCTGCCACCTTTGTTGTATAAAAAGGTTCAAAAATCATTTCCAGCTGATCCTGGGATATGCCCGCCCCGGTATCCTTGACTTTGACGGACACCCTGGCGCCCTCCTGCTTCTCCTCCTTTTCTGTAATGACCGTTAAGGTTCCACCCTCAGTCATGGAATCAACAGCATTAAGCAATATATTATCCAGGGCCTCAATGAGCAAATCCTTATCAAATGAAAATTTAGGGATATTTGCGATATTTTTTTGCACATCAATTGATTTTTCCTTTAATAAATCTGCATGTATCACCAGCATTCGCTCAATCACATCAGCGATGTTGTTTTTTGTATAATTGGGTGGCGCCTCCTTTGAAAAGCTCAGGATGTTGTTCAGTATTTTTTCTAGTCGGCTCACCTCAGCAATTATAATTTTCGTATACTCTTTTTCTTTCGTATCCTCCGGCATAACTTTATCCAGCCTTCTGGCAAATCCCCCGACGGATGTGAGGGGGTTTCTTATTTCATGGGCGATATTGGCGGTGAAGCGTCCGAGGGCTGCCAGTTTTTCTGCATGGGCCAACTGCAGCTGCAGGTCTTTTTTCTCCTGCTCGGCTCTGTCCCGTTCAATTATGGTGGCAAGAGTGCTTGCTAC
>DNDT01000475.1 GCA_003487525.1 Flavobacteriales bacterium | reverse complement strand
GAATCAAGTAATCATATTTGTTGATAATTCCCAAAGCATGGGTGTATTTACGGGAGGGAAAAGTTGGCTTGAGCTTGCCAAACTGGCAGCAGGTGAAGTGATTGAAAAAAAAGGGCGCAAAGCCAGCTTTCACATCCTGACAAATGATTTCATGCAGTCAGAAATGAACGAGCTCGGCAGGGATGATGCGATCTCGTCCGTAAATTTAATTTCGGTAACACCGACTCGACGTACATTCAATGAAATTGTCAACAGAATTAAGGCGATTTCCGATCAACAGGCCAATGGTTTAACAGAGTGTTATTTCGTCTCCGATTTCCAACGCAATCAGTTAGACCTCGCCGAAGTCAATCCAGATACCGCTTTGTTTTTCAATTTCGTGAAGATCGGCAACCAATCGTTTTCAAATCTTTCCATCGACTCGTGTTGGATGGTCAACTTCAGGGCGTCTTTTCAGGGCAGGGACAGTTTGACAGTCCGCATCAGAAATTTGGGCTCAGAGGATCTCGAAAAACAACGATTGCGTTTGTACGTCAATGACAAGCAAGTATGGATTGGTTCCATTGACCTTTCCAAACAGGATAAAAAGGACGTTACCATCCCGCTTGACCATCAGACCTTTGGAACCTACAACTGCCGTATCGAGTTATCCGACAACACCCTGGACTTTGACAACCAGCTTTTCTTTTCTTATCAAATAGACTCCTCAACCACGGTATATTATATTGGTCCTGACAAATACTCGCCTCCGTTCGAAGCCGTCTTTACGGAACCCTTCAGGTATTCAAAGGATTTAGAGACGAACNNAGTGAAGGTGCCAGTCTGATATTGATTCCAGCAGACAGTTCATTGTCAGGCAACTTCAATGACTTACTCTCACGTTTATCCGCCGGTCAGTTTCAGGCATTCGATACTGCGCTTTCGGGTATTTCATCGGTCAATATTTCTTCGGATTTACTGAACAGCGTCATAAGAAAACTTCCCGACAACCCGAATCTCCCTTGGGCAAGAGGTCATTTTGTATTGAAGCCTTCTTCCCGCAGTGCTGTTGAAGATATCTTACTCTTTGACAATGGACCTGCACTGAGGAGAATTCCCTATGAAAATGGGAACATCTTTTTATTTTGTTTTGATTTGAGCGAGTCAAGAAGCAATATGGTCAGGCACAGTTTGTTTGTTCCAATCATGATCAATGCGGCATTCTCCGGAAATCGAAAATACAGCTTATACAATATACTGGGTCACGATGAATTGGTAGATGTGGATTACCCGTCGGGAACCGACGAAGTCTTTCACCTGAAGGGAAAGGACATGGATATTATTCCCGAAATCAAGAGAGGATTAAACGGAACACAACTCCAGTTTGACCAGCAAGTCAGGTTCCCCGGGAATTATGAAATACGATTATCCAATGAGTTCGTTCGAAATGTCTCATTTAATTACGGAAGAGAAGAGTCAAATCTCGATTGCTATGAAAAGGAAGAAATCGAAGATGTACTCTCCGAACATGGAGAATTAAATGCAAGGTTGTATTCCGGAGAATTCACTGAAGTTATTTCTTCGCTTGGAAAGAGTGCAAGCCATGTAGCGCTCTGGAAATATTGTATTATTTTGGCCTTAATGTTTTTTATTGGTGAGGCCTTGATCTTAAAATTGATAAAATCATGAGTCAGGAGAAACAAACTGTTCTGATAAAAAATGCATCTATTGTCGACAAACAATCTCCCTTTCATCTTAAAAAAGCAGATATCCTGATCGAAAAAGGAACAATTGTTGAGATTGGAAAAAACCTGAAAGAAACATTCGGATCTGAAGTAATAAAAGAAGATGACCTACATGCCTCGATTGGGTGGATGGACATGCACACCAATGTTCAGGACCCAGGATTTGAATTTAAAGAGGACATAAATTCAGCCCTAAACGCTGCGGCATCCGGTGGTTTCACCGAAGTACTTTCATGCTCGACAACCAAACCTGTTGTCGATAACAAATCCGGAATTGAATATCAACTGATGAAATCAAAAGGACATGCGTGCAAACTGCATGTCTCGGGGGCGCTTAGTCAAAAAAGTGAGGGCCTTGAACTGGCAGAAATGTTTGACATGCACAATGCGGGCGCAAAAGCTTTTTACGATTACAAAAGCAATGTGAACAACAGCCAGCTCCTTAAGCTATCCTTGCTTTATGCAAAACCATTTGATGGTCTGGTCATGTGTCTGCCAGATGAAAATTATTTGTCCGAAAACGGCGTAATACACGAAGGTGAAATAAGTACAATTAACGGACTGCAGGGAATTCCGGTCATTGCGGAAGAAATTGGTGTTCAGCGCGCACTTAAAATCCTGGAATATTCGGAGCACCGTTTGCACCTTACCTCAATTTCGACAACCGGTGCAATAGACCTGGTTAAAAAAGCAAAACAGAAAGGATTGAATATTACCTCCGGTGTCAGTGTGGCAAACCTCTTCTTTACCGATAAGAATCTTTTGGATTTTGACAGCAATTTAAAGCTGAGACCACCCTTGAGGGATGATAAAGTGAGAAAAAGTCTTATAAAGGCGCTGATATCCGGAGACATTGACGTCGTGATTT
>DNDT01000120.1 GCA_003487525.1 Flavobacteriales bacterium | reverse complement strand
TCGGTTTTGAAACCGCCTCCAAGATCTTGGATAATTTCTTTCAGAGGAGTGCTCATTTTAACCTCATAAATACCCGGTCGGTTGAAAAAAGAGTCCAGGCAGACCAGCTTCGAACCTGTAGATTTGCCGTTTCCCATTTCCGAATAGGCACGACCTCCGACTTTGAGAATATGGTAAATGCTCGCTGAGGTTTCGACATTGTTGACCACCGTCGGTTCGTTAAACAACCCCTGCTGGGTGGGGAAGGGGGGACGAACTCTTACCTCTGGCCTCTGGCCTTCGATGGACGAAAGAAGCGCCGTTTCTTCACCGCAGATATAGGCTCCGGCTCCTTCGATGATTTTAAACTCGAAATCAAAACCATTCCCATTCACGTTATCTCCCAACAGGCCTGCGTCGCGGAATCGTTCAATTTCCATGCGAATCAATTCAATGGATTCGGGATATTCTCCCCTGATATAAAGCACTCCCCTGCTGGCACCTACAATATAACCCGCCACCATCATTCCAAACAACAGCAGATGCCCTTGTTTTTCCATGATGTAGCGATCGGAATAGGCTCCCGGATCTCCTTCATCGGCATTGCATACCACGAATTTTTGTTCCGAAGGAGTGTTCATGCACGACTCAAGCTTCAGTCCCATCGGGAATCCGGCGCCACCTCGTCCTCTGAGATTGGATGTTTTTATTTCCGAAAGCAAATCCCCGGGAGATCTTTTCAGGCAAGAATGGAGAAACGTAAAAAACTCTGTAGAATCCATCCTTGGCCCTGTCAGTATGGGTTGCTCCAGGTTGGAAGACACATGGTAGTTGTCCGTGTTGTCTTTTGATTTACCCGAAATGATTGACTCAATTTCCGAATCCGATTTTGCGCTGTAGTTCCTGCCCTTAAAGTGAAAAGCGCCGTTTTCGTGACATCTTCCAAGACAACACATGTGACCAATCTCATCGGCTTTAACGTGTTTTTCCAGCTGATTTTTCAGTTTTTCCTGAGTACCCGCCAGCAGGCAGGCGCTTCCGCTGCACACATATGCTTTTTTACCCGAATTGGCCGGTTTAAGGAAATCATAAAAACTGACCGTTCCGTGCACATTGGCATTTCCGACAATGAATTGCTGCGCAAGTTCTCTCTTGGTTTTGTCATCAATTGTCCCTGTCGCTTTGGATTTATTGACCAATTGTTCAAAGAGGGGCTCTTCAAGGCCTTTTCTTCCAGCCAGTTTGCTGAGATTCTCCGACATTTTTCGTTCTTTTTTTAAAAAATCTAAAATACTTAAAAAATCATAGGACGTGCGCTTCTTTGCTATGGCATTGGAAATCTAAAATTGTATTTTTAACATCTCACTAAAGCACAAACACTTGAATACTCCTGTAAGCTCCGTAAATGTTGTAAAAGTTAATGGACGTAATGTTGAAAACGACAGTGATCTTGTTGTCCGCGAAGAACCACTTGAAATACGTTTGAAATACAATGACGGCGGATATTTCAGGGAGCAAAGACTGGCGGTGACCATGCGGACTCCGGGCCATGATTTTGAATTGTGCATCGGTTTTTTAATCTCGGAGGGGATTATCGGATCCTACACCGATGTTCAGAAGATTTTTTACTGCGAATCGGTAAAATCAAAAGAAGAAGAGGGAAATGTGATCATTGTTCACCTCGTTGAGGAGAAGGTGTTGGACCATAAAGTTTTCAATCGAAATTTCTATGTTTCAAGCAGTTGTGGTGTTTGTGGAAAATCGAGCATTGAATCGGTAAATAAGTTGTGCAAGGTTAGTTGGGACAACAACGAACCCGGAATTGACCCTGAATTGATCCATCGAATTCCGGAACTTGCCAGAAAAGGACAGCAGCTGTTTAAACATACAGGTGGATTGCATGCATCTGCCTTATTTGATTCAAAAGGAGAATTGTTGATGATACGGGAGGATATTGGGCGCCACAATGCGCTTGATAAGATCATCGGTGCGAGGTCGATAGAGGAACAAGACAATTCGGATTGCTTGATTTTTGTAAGTGGCAGAGCCGGATTTGAATTGATTCAAAAATCAATGGCCGGAAATATACCCGTAATGATTGCCGTTGGCGCTCCGAGTAGTCTGGCAGTTCAACTGGCGCTGGATAATAATCTAACACTCATTGGTTTTGCCCGAAACGAAAAATTCAACATATACAGTGGCGCGCAGCGTGTTAATCCAAAAAAATAATTATTAATAATGCATCCGGTTTGAATGGCACGTGGTATATTGTATGCTGAAAAGCCTCAGGGGATATTGTTATGAACAAGAGTGTTCTGGCTCTGGTAGTTGGATTGATAATAGGAGGGATACTTTTTGTGATCCTGGAGGGCATCCTGATGGAACGATTTGACGTACATGATCCTTCCGAATTGAACTTTTTTGGTCTACTTATCCAGCTTTGCATTCATGCTTTTGGATCATTTATTACCGGATTTTTCATTGGAAATCTGAGGCGAAAAAAAGCACGGAAATTATCCCTTGTTGCGGCGCTGATATATACTTCAATGGCGATGATCACGATGCTTATTGACCCTTATCCGGTTTGGTTCGTCTTGTGCGATATTGTCATTTTTNNTTTTAATGGGCAGTTATGTAAATTTCTGGGGTCACTCACATGATGATGTTAATAGCGATTCTGAGCAATAGCTGAAGTTGTGAAGAAAAAACTTAGATTTGAGTTTATGCGAATGAATTTTCATAAAATGCTTTGGCTCGGAATTCTCGTGTCGTTCATTTCTTCGGCCGGAAAACCTGTCGAACGCAAACAGGAAATCTTAAGCATAATAAACGTCAACGACAATCAGTGGCAGAGTTTTGTATACGACGCACAGCTGTACGAGAACCGCATTGATACCCTCAGGAAAGTGCGTTTCTGGACCATGGTGATGAACACGAGTGAAGACATGGTCATACTGAATCAGGCAAACAACAGACGAATTTTTCATGTACTACCCTTTCAGGACTGGGATAAACTGAGTGAAGAAGATCAGTTGGAATACAGGAATGTGTTGCGGAATGAGTTTTGCCTCGATTCAAATGAGCGGATTTTTGCAACCCGTGGAAAATCTGAATTTTATCAGTTCAGAAAGGTTATGCCCAGTATCGACAAGGGAATTGAGGTGTTCATTGATAATGGGGTGGATCCCTGGTATGCTCAGACTATTTTATTGATTGAAAGTCCGGGTCATACCACAAAATCTCCCACCGGAGCGCTTGGATCATTTCAACTTATGCCAAAGGTTGCTCGCAAATTCGGACTTCGTGTGGATTCAAAGCTGGACGAGCGATTTAATTTTGAACGCTCAGCGTATGGTTCCTCGCAACTGCTGAAATTTATCTGCATTCCCTATGCCAGGCAGATGCTTGATGAAAGGGGATTTGAGTATGCGGAAAGCGACATTTCGTTTCGATTGCTCGTTCTGCATATTTATCATGCCGGAGCCTACAATGTGAAAAATGCGCTTGTAAAAATCGATCAGAATGTGAGAGGGATGGATTTGATTCAAAAGTTATGGGAGACCGAAGCCAAGGGATTCAGGAACGCATCTCAGAACTATTCGCAAGTCGCCCTGGCTTCTATTATTCAGCTCAATGATCTCATTCACGAACAGTGTGTTATTTACAACGTCACGGAAATTCCGATGATCAAGTCGGTTCTGATGGATGATTCAGAACAGGTTTCCGTTACCGAATAATTGCAGAGGGTTCTTTCGTCTACTTCCGAACCAACCAGGCTTCTTTATCCCTTCTTTTTGTCCTTCTTTAATACAAAGGTCCGGTGTATGTTAAATGAGAAATGTAAATCCCCTTTTCCCCACTGTCCTGCCGTCTCGGCTATAAAATAGGGTTCTTGAATGCCCAGGCTGTTGGTTAAAAACAGCTGAAACACATGTCCGCCCGTTTCAAGGTCAATACCTACAGAAAACGAATCGTAAAAATTATCCGAGGTATAACCCGGAAGGAGGTA
>DNDT01000343.1 GCA_003487525.1 Flavobacteriales bacterium | reverse complement strand
GCTTGTGGCCACAGAGGACGAGCGATATTATTCTCATTCGGGAATAGATATTCGGGGACTTGGCCGTGCGGTGATTAATCTAGGCCGGAGCGGAGGTGCAAGTACCATCACACAGCAGCTCTCAAAAATGTTGTTTTCGGTTCGTCCGCAGTCAAAGATCAAGCGGGTTCTTCAAAAAATTAAAGAATGGATCATCGCCGTCCGTCTGGAACGACAGTATACAAAGAATGAGATCATAGCCATGTACCTCAATCGTTTTGATTTTCTGAACAACGCGGTCGGCATAGAATCGGCTGCCAAAGTCTATTTCAATAAATTACCGGCAGAGCTTGACCTGGTGGAATCTGCCACGCTGATCGGTATGGCAAAGAACCCTTCACTTTTCAATCCTCTTCGAAATATGGACACGACCATTCATCGAAGAAACGTGGTTTTTTTCCAGATGAAAAGAAACGGCATGCTCAGTCAGGAAGCATACGACACTCTTGTTCATAAAGAGATCGTATTGAATTATCAAAAAGTCGATCACAAAGAAGGTATGGCGCCGTATTTCAGGGAGGTCCTTCGCCTTGAACTTCGAAAAATGTTCCTGGAAAAAGACGGGAATGATCAATACGTCTACCATAAACCCGACGGAAAACCTTACAACATTTACAAGGATGGTTTGGTCGTGTATACCACCATCGATTCACGCTTGCAGGAATACGGAGAGTATGCGGTAGCCGAACATCTGCGTCATGAACTACAGGATGATTTCTTCAGGGATTTGAAAAAGAAGAAAAACGCCCCTTTTGATTACAAGGCATCGAAAGAACAAATTGCGGCCATTTTGGGTTATGCCAAAAGAAAAAGCCACCGATACCAACTGCTTTCAGGTCAGGAATGCGAAAACTGCGGACGGAGAGGAGATTACATGACGGTGAAAACTATAAATGGAATCGACATGATTGTCTGCGGGGCAGAAGACTGCGGACACATGAAAGTGAAAATTGATGAAGACAGCATTGAAAGTGTCTTCAATACACCGGTCGGCATGCAGGTATTTTCATGGAAAGGTGAAATCGACACCACCATGTCCCCAATGGACTCCATTAAATACTATAAGAGCTTTTTACAGGCCGGATTAATGTCCATTGACCCGCATACCGGAAATATCAAAGCCTGGGTTGGCGGAATTAATTACGAGCATTTCAGGTACGATCATGTTAAACTCGCAAAAAGACAAGTCGGCTCTACCATTAAGCCTTTTCTTTATGCCACTGCCATTCAAAAAGGCTACTCCCCTTGTTACGAAATTGCAAATACTCCATACACCATACACAAGGGAAATTGGGGTTTGCTAAAAGACTGGACACCAAAAACTTCGGGATTTGATTTTCATGGAATGGTTTCATTGAAGTACGGATTGGCCAACTCAATGAACAATGTTACAGCCTGGATAATGAAGCAGTTCGGGCCCTATGTGTTGGTGGACTTCGCAAAGGAAGTTGGCATACAAACCCCGTTCAAACCCGTGCCCTCCCTTTGTTTGGGAGTTGAGGACGTCAGTTTGTTCGAAATGGTGGGTGCCATGGGAACCTTCGCCAATAAGGGAGTATGGATTGAGCCCACCTTTATCGCAAAAATCGAAGATAAAAACGGGAACGTGGTTGTAGATTTCAATCCACGGACAAACGAAGCTATGACCGAAGAGACAGCCTACGTCATGCTCGATTTAATGAAGGGCACGGTAAACGGTGTATACAACAAATACCGGAAAGAAAACAAAACAACAGGAACGGCTATGAGGCTAAGGCTTCCCATTTCAGAAGCCAGACCATACGCAGGATTTAAAAACCCGATTGCCGGTAAAACCGGAACCACCCAGAATCATTCTGACGGATGGTTCATGGGAATAACTCCGGACTTGGTGACAGGGGTGTGGGTTGGAGCCGAAGATCCCGGCGTACGCTTCTCTACTTTGAACAAAGGAATGGGTACGAACATGGCTCTTCCGATATGGGGTTATTTCATGCAAAAAGTATATGCGGACAGCACCTTAAAAGTAAGCATGGGAGATTTTGAAAAGCCTGAAAAAAAGATTAGTATTGAGTTGGATTGCAACACTTATGAAACCCAGAGTACAACGCAGTGGGAAGTACCCGCCGGGGAGTTTGAAGACGAATAAAAAACATCATGAACAAGGTTATAAAAGACGAAAATGAAGCAATAAAAGGAGTAGAAAATGGCATGACCCTGATGCTTGGCGGTTTCGGTCTTTGCGGCATACCCGAGAATTGCATCCGTGCATTGTCGCATAGTGGTTTGTCGGGGTTTACCTGTATTTCAAACAATGCCGGAGTCGATGATTTCGGACTGGGTCTTTTATTGCAAAACAGGCAGATTAAAAAAATGATCAGTTCGTATGTAGGTGAAAACGATGAATTTGAACGTCAGATGTTAAGCGGTGAACTTGAAGTCGATCTGATACCACAAGGTTCACTTGCAGAGCGTTGCAGGGCGGGTGGCGCAGGAATTCCGGCATTTTACACACCCGCCGGATACGGAACCGAAGTTGCCGAAGGCAAAGAGGTTCGGGAGTACAACGGCAAAATGCACATTCTGGAATCGGCCTTGTATGCCGACTTTGCCTTTGTCAAGGCATGGAAGGGAGACAAAGAAGGAAACCTGGTTTTCAGGGCAACGGCACGAAATTTCAATCCGTTAATGGCCATGGCAGGAAAAATCACCGTGGCCGAAGTGGAAGAACTGGTACCTTCGGGAAGTTTGGATCCAAATAACATTCATACCCCTGGTATATTTGTACAACGAATTTTTCAGGGCAAAAACTACGAAAAGAGAATCGAGCAGCGAACTGTCAGGACTAGAAGCTAAATGATCCGCAGAAAAATGGTTCAGTCCATTGCTCACATCTCGCTATCATCATNNATGAGGACTCTTACCGGCCTTTACATCATTTCATTCCTTCTGGTATCTGTCTATTTGATTTTCAGGGCAATTCACGTCCCGCTTGTCCACGACGAAGCCGAAACCTTTTTCATTTACTTTGTCAACTTTGATTTTCTGCCTTACCAGGGTTGGATTTCCGCAAACAACCACTTCATCAACTCATTTCTTGGGGCAATTTGCTACCGAATGTTTGGCGCTTCGGAGTGGGCCCTCAGGCTTCCCAATTTGCTGTCACTTCCCATATACGGCTATTACCTGTTTAAGCTATCCGGGATGATTGACAACCCGAATATTCGACTTGGACTGCTTCTGGCATTGATCACAGCGCCTTTTTATATCGAGTTTTTTACCCTGGCAAGGGGATATGGCATGTCCATGGCCTTGCTAACTCCTTATCTCTATTACGTCACCCGTTATTTAACCGATAAGAAAAAAAGGCATTTTACCAGGGCATTGATTTTTGGATTAATCTGCATATTGGCAAGCCTGACCTGTTTCTACATTTTCCTAATTGTCACCCTTATTCTGGCCCTTGAACTTTACCTGGAATTTAAAAAAGGCATCCGGATCCATATCATGTATAAGGTTTCACTTCTGTTTTTATTACAGGTAATCCCCGCACTGTATTTCATCAAATACATCATACACCTTGGCACCATAAATGAATTGGTGGTCGGAACTTTGGACGGTTTTTATTTTGTCACGGTGGCGCCGTTGATTTTTTATCTGACAGGAAGTCATTCAGCAATGGTAGCCGGTATGTTCATTGCCATTTTCGCCTTGTCGCTTATCTTCTTCATTGTTCAGTTTCTGAAGTTAAAATCCATTGTGTTTTTTGTAAAACCGGAAAACCTGATACCCACTATCCTCTTCCTGTCATTGCTGCACATTGCCTTTAACGGCTATGTACTTGAAATTCCTTTTCCTAGAGACAGGGCTGCCTTGTTTTTGTTTCCCTTGTTTATTTTCACCTTTTGTATTTTTCTGGACAGGCTGAATTTGGGTCCGGTATTTTCGGGATTCTTCTATGTGTTGCTTCTGTTTTTTCCCGTGAGTCTGCTGTTTAGCGCCAACCTGACTCATTCCCTCTATTGGAAAGCCAAGTATATTAATCCGATCTACTACGACTATATTCTGGAAAATCAAGGCGATGAAATAAGCACAATAGGCAGTTTGAGCTTAAGAGAGACCATTTGGTACCACAAAATTTTCAGCCACGAAAGGAAACTCAATCCCCTTTCCATTAACAATGCCGAAACAGACAATATCAGTGATTTCAAAATTCAGCCGGCGGATGTCAATCCTTCTATTTTGGAAGATTACCGCTTGGTTTTTGAAGACAGCATTGCAGGAAACAACCTTTACGAACGTGTGAATAAAGCCGCCCGAATTCCGGAAGATACGGGGCTGATTCTTCCTTTTAAAGGAAATTCGATGTACCATGATTTTATTGTGGTGCCGATGGATGAAAGTCAGGCAACGCTTCCTTTTCTACTGGAGGTTGAATTGACGGTAATTGCCTCCAATATACCTTTTGAATTCAGCACGT
>DNDT01000035.1 GCA_003487525.1 Flavobacteriales bacterium | reverse complement strand
TGTGGGATTGGATGCTTTTGATATCGGGGATACGCTCGCCGATTATGAAAAACCTGAGGCCTTGCCCAGAATTAAGGTTGATGAGCCGACCATGAGTATGTTGTTTACCATTAACAACTCTCCATTTTTCGGCAAGGAAGGAAAGTACGTGACATCAAGACACATCAGGGATCGATTGTTTAAAGAAACCGAAAAGAATCTGGCACTTCGCGTGGAAGTAACCGATACGGAGGATAAATTCAATGTATTTGGACGGGGGATCATGCATTTGTCGGTACTGATCGAAACAATGCGCAGAGAAGGGTACGAACTTCAGGTAGGAATGCCCAGGGTCATCATCAAGGACATCAACGGGGTAAAAAGTGAACCATTCGAAACGCTGGTAGTTGATGTTCCGGAGGAATTTTCCGGTAAGGTTATTGACTTTGTCACACAGAAAAAGGGAAACCTGATGCGTATGGAAACCAAAGGCGATTTACTCCATCTGGAGTTTAACATTCCGGCGCGCGGAATCATCGGTCTCAGAAACAACATTCTAACAGCTACTTCAGGAAAGGCAGTAATGACGCACCGTTTCAGGGAATACCTCCCTGTAATAGGAGACTTACCGCCAAGATTGAAAGGTGCCTTGGTTTCGATCGAACAGGGCCCGGCCACCGGTTTTGCCTTGAACAAGCTTCAGGACAGAGGTCGCTTCTTTGTTGAACCCGGCGATATCATTTACAAGGGACAGGTAGTCGGAGAAAATTCTCGAGACAATGACTTGGGCGTAAATCTGATTAAGGGAAAACAATTGACCAACATGCGTAAATCGGGCACCGACGACGCAACTAAAATTGCTCCCAAAATCGAATTTTCGCTTGAAGAAGCCATGGAATACATCAGGATAGACGAGTATCTTGAAGTAACCCCTTCGAACCTGAGGATGCGAAAAATTAAATTCACGGGATAGGGACATCAATCCGTATCCTTTGCAACTTCTGTTTTCGGAACAACGAAAGGATCACCAATGGATGAATCCAAAACTTCTACCGGAATTTTGCCGGTATCTGCCCGGAGCGGGCTGATTAAGCTACGCTCGAATGCTGGTCGATGATCTGAACCAGGTGATCCGCAGGAATTACACCTGATTGCCTCCATTGTGGCTTGCCATCTTTGAACAGGATAAGCGTGGGTACTCCCATAATTTTATACTGTTGTGCAATTTCCGGATTCCGGTCGACATCGATTTTTACAATACGGGCCTGATCCCCAACCTTGTTCTTCAAATCTTTCAGAATAGGCGCCATCATTTTACATGGGCCACACCATTCGGCTGAAAAGTCAATTAATACTGGAGTTTCACCTTTAATTAGGTCGGAAAATGATACGTTGGACATGGTTTCTTTTTATGCAAAGGTAGACACCGTAAATAGATCAAAATGTAACTTTTATTACAGTCGTTTTTAAACAATTTGCTCAATTTAGCGCTATGAAACTTGATAAATCTCTTTGGACGTTCGGAGCTTTGACAATTGTCTTATCCCTGATGCCATTTTTTCCCGAACCTCACCTGTGGGGTAAGTTAAAATGGCTTGCCGGTGGAGCGGTCGGTATGAAAACCATCGATTGGCTTGATATGATTTTTCACGGAGGCCCGCTGTTCATATTTCTGTTCCTTTTTGGGATGCAGTTAGGAAAGAAACGCTTTTCGTAGCAATTTCCTTGAGCCTAACTCGCACAATTAACACAAAAAGGAGACTGGGGTAAAAAGAGCATTCGCTGATAGGGGATGGGGTTGTTACACCTTGCACATAACCCAAATTCATCGTCATTCACTTTTTGAACCAGAAATTTCAAGGCTTTTAATTTCTCTTCCGCTTTTTTCAATGCCGCTTCGACCACACTCTTATTGTTAATGGCATCCATGCGTGAAATTCGACCGATGGCATTTTCCGGTGCAATTGGCTGAACATCTTCCTTATATGCGTTGATGTTTTCCTCTGTCTTCTCGATCTCTTTTTTGATCAATTCTGCCATTTCAGTACGTTTTGCAGGGTCCATATCTCAAATCTAATGAAAACTTGAATAGATATTTCTCCATTGAATCTTCAAATCTTTACTTTTGACCGAAGACCTAATTCATGAAAAACAGTGTAATTATGCTGGCTATTGTTATTGGAAGCTTTGCCTTGTTTGCGGTTTTCGGGGCCCTCGTGTTTGCGACGACTGCCCCTCAATTTGGTCAAAATCCATCAGATTCATCCAAAGCGACATATAAGGATTTCAAGTATTTTAATGGTGAGAAATTCGAAAATGCCATCGAGACAAAAATGGATATACATGCGGCGGATTTTCCGAAAATGATGTACGAATTCTACTTCGTAAAGGGTCAAAAGGAGCCACCCGCGTTGCTTCCTCAGAAAAATTTCACGAAAGTCGATTTAAACCTGCACAACGACAGCAATCTTTATCTGCGTTGGTTTGGTCACAGCGCCATATATCTCGAAATGGCAGGGAAACGAATTTTACTTGATCCGATGCTGGGGCCTGCTGCAGCACCTCATCCTTATTTGGGTCCAAATCGATTCAACAAAGAACTTCCGATGAAGGCCGAAGATCTGCCAAATATCGATTTTGTTGTTTTTTCACACGACCATTACGACCATCTGGATTATCAGACAATCCTGAAGATCAAAGATAAAGTCGGGCATTTTTATGTCCCTCTCGGAGTAGGTTCACACTTGATAAAATGGGGGGTTATGGAAAAGAATATCACGGAAATGAAATGGTGGGATGAGCTCGAAATAGAAGGATTAAGATTCATTTCGACTCCTGCCCGGCATTTTTCAGGACGGGGTTTAACCAATCGAAACACAACGCTGTGGTCTTCATGGGTCATTCAAAGCAAGTACCACAATATCTACTTTAGTAGGGATGGAGGCTATTGGCACGGATTTAAGGATATCGGGGATAAATACGGTCCCTTTGATTTCTGCATGATGGAATGCGGGGCTTACAACAAGCGCTGGCATTCCATACATATGTACCCGGAAGAAACAGCTCAGGCATCGGTCGATTTACGCGCTAAGCTGATGATGCCCATTCACTGGGGTGGTTTCAATCTGGCGCTGCACGACTGGGACGATTCTCCAAAAAGAGTGAGTGTAAAGGCCGCTGATCTGGGGATTAAACTGGTAACCCCGATAATAGGAGAGGAGGTGGTTATTCCGGGCAGAACACCGAATGAAAAGTGGTGGGAGAATGTCTCTGACTGAGTTTCCGAGTTTACTTACCCCGCTTTCTTTTTCAAGGGCTCAAGCTCCACCTGCAATTCCCGCAACATACGCATGATACTTTCAACTTTGAGTTCGCCTTCGTCGTACTCTTCGGTTCGGATGCTGCAGGTGAATTCCCAGATTTCAAGCACTTCGCTTAATTTGACAGGGTATGGTTCGTAATTCTTATTGTCGGATTTCAGAATCAGAACCCGGTCTTCATTTCCACTCTCGCTCTCACTCACATATACTCTCTTGTATACAATTCCTTCGTCCTTGGTCAATAAGATGTAGGTACGGCCGCTTTGCAGGTGCTTAATGTCTTCCACAAACTTGCCAATCACCCAGGATCCGTCTTTGATGGGCAGCATGGAATCGCCCTTTATGGGAAAGGCACGGTGTTTTCCTGTTGGAATAAAAGGCAGCTTGATCTGCTCCAGTTTTTCTATGTATTCCGGGTCTGAATAACCATTTAGGTAGCCGGCTGAAGCTTTTGCCGGTATTACTTCAATCAGATCCTCGTTATCCTGATTCACCACAATGGGGAACAAAACACGGTGCCTGCCAAGTTCAATGTAACTCTTTTCCTTACTCAGACTGAGGTCGTTTTTCACCATGATGTCAATGGGCAACTGAAAGTATTCGGAA
>DNDT01000419.1 GCA_003487525.1 Flavobacteriales bacterium | reverse complement strand
TAGGTGATTTTGTACAGCTTAAAAAAGCGGGAAGTAATTTTAAAGGCCTGAGTCCTTTTAGTGATGAACGCACCCCAAGTTTTATGGTGTCACCCGTAAAACAAATTTGGAAAGATTTCTCAAGTGGTAAGGGTGGAAATGCGGTAACCTTTATTATGGAGCACGAGCATTTTACCTATCCCGAGGCCGTAAAATATCTAGCCAAAAAATACAATATAGAAATTGAAGAAATTGAACAGACCAATGAGCAAAAAGAAGAGGCCAATGAGCGCGAAAGCCTGTACTTGGTCAATGAGTTCGCCAGCGAATATTTCCAAAAAATCTTGTTCAAAACCGATCAAGGTCAGGCTATTGGCTTTAGCTATTTTAAGGAACGAGGTTTTAGCAATGAAACCATTAAGAAATTCAATTTGGGCTATGCCCTGGATGACTGGGGTGCTTTTACTGAGGAAGCCTTAAAGCAAGGTTATCTAATAGAATATCTTGAAAAAACAGGGCTGACGATTGTAAAAGACGATAAACGTTTTGATCGGTTTAAAGGCCGAGTGATATTCCCTATCCATAGTATGAGTGGGCGCGTGTTGGGATTTGGCGGGCGTATTTTGGGTGCGGATAAAAAAGCAGCCAAATATGTCAACTCCCCTGAAAGCGAAGTCTATCACAAAAGCAAGGTGTTGTTTGGATTGTTCCATGCCAAGCAAAGTATTGCTAAGGAGGACAATTGCTATTTGGTTGAAGGTTATACCGATGTCATCCAGCTTCACCAAAAGGGTCTTAAAAATGTGGTAGCTTCCTCAGGTACGGCATTAACTTCAGAGCAAATTAGGCTTATCAACCGTTTGACCAAAAACATTACGGTTCTTTTTGATGGTGACGAGGCAGGCATTAGAGCTTCTATAAGAGGTATCGATTTGATTCTTGAACAGGGCATGAATGTCAAGGTTTGCAGTTTTCCTCAAGGTGAAGATCCTGATAGTTTTGCGAGACAAAACACTTTGGAAGAGCTAACCTTGTTCTTGGAAGAAAATGCCAAGGACTTTATTCAGTTTAAAGCATCGCTTTTGATCAAGGATACGAAAAATGATCCCATTAAAAAGGCTGAGACCATTAGGGATATTGTGAACAGCATTTCAAAGATTCCTGATCAGATTAAAAAGGAAATCTATATTCGAGAGTGCTCAAGGATTATGGATATAAGTGAAAGTGTTCTGTTTAGCACTTTGGCCCAAATGCATAAAAAAGAACTTCAGGATGCCGAATCAAAATTCAAAGTTGAACAAAAAGTATTTGAAGTTGTAAAACCCGAGCCAACTAAACAAAAAATCAATATACAATATGAATTGGAGCGAAAAATCATTGAGATTCTATTGTTATATGGAAACAGGAGTGAAGATTTTGAAGATTTGGTTCTTAAAGAAGATGAAAAAACAGGCACATTAAAACTGGAACCTGTAATCAACAATGCTAAGGTTTTTGAAAAAATTTATCTTGATCTTCAGGAAGACGAAATGCAATTTTCAGACCCAAAGTTCAAAACTTTATATTATATTCTAATAGATAATCTGCATCAGGACCCTGAATTTACTATGAGTGATTTTGTGAGTAAATTGGATCAAGGTATGGCAGAGGAGGTTACTAATATATTAATGGAAGACGAACGTTATAGTCTTGATGATTGGGAAAGGAAACATATTATTCCAAAGGAAAAAACAGAAACTATAGCGCAATTGGTGAATCAAACCATTTTAAGTCTGCGCTGTTTTTTAATCGATAAAAAAGTTGCAGAATATCAACAAGACACACTAAAAGAGCTACCCAATTCTAAAGGGATTTTAGAAGATGTTAGGGACTATTTGGGATTAAAAATGTTATTGTCTAGGAAACTAGGTAAAGTAGTAGGAACCAAAATCTAGGTCAATTCCATTTGTTTGGCCTGATGGATAAGATCGACCAAATTGGTAACATTTAATTTTCTATACAATCTGGCTTTATAAGTACTCACCGTTTTTTCGTTGATGCCCAACTCTTCTGCAATTTCCTTATTTTTCTTGCCAGTTGACAGCAATTTTAAAACTTCCACCTCTCTGGTGGAAAGGCGCTTGAACATTCTACTGGTTGCTCGTCTTGAGTCATCAAAAAGGACATGTTTGTTCAAATCTTCGCTCAAATAAGTACCACCATTGAATACTCTATATACAGCTTCCTTGATCGTATCAACACTGGCTGTTTTGTGTATATATCCAGAAGCCCCCGCTTTAAGAGTACTCATAGCATAAATGGATTCAGGATGATGACTGAACATAATCACTTAAAGGTGATGATGTTCCTTTTTTATGGCCCTTAACGCGGTAATACCGTTCAGTTCCGGTAAATCTATTTCCGAAATAATAATATCAACAGGGTAGCGTCTAACAAATTCGAAAATCTCGATACCACTTTTGAGCATACCAACAACGGTAATATCGGGACTACTTTCAAAAAATAATTTAAGACCGGTTCGTACAATAGGGTGATTATCTACAACTAATACTTTAATCATAGCTGTGTTATTAGTTAGTTAATTGTTAATAATTTCAAAAGATTAAGCCCCTAGAATCTGAAAGCGATTTGAATTCTAAAATTACTAAAAAAATCAGATAACAAAAACATTTCAATTATTAATTCTCAAAAATTCACTTAAGGTTTTTGGGAATTATACATACAGGTATAGGAAGCATCTTATGCTTATTGGCTGAGTTTAATTTTAAATATATTTGAAAAACTTGCTTTTGCCTTTCTTTAAAATCATTTGAAGTTTTGCCTTCATCCTTCATTTGCATAGCCCACTCCAATTCTGGATAGGAAGCGCCAATTTGGTCTTCATCGGTCCTGTCATCTCCCCATAGGCCATCGGTTGGTGGGGCTTCCATAATGTCTTGATGAATACCCAAATGGGAAGCCAATTCATATACCTCTGTTTTCAATAAATCTGCAATAGGACTTAAGTCTACACCTCCGTCTCCATATTTGGTATAAAAACCAACACCAAAATCCTCAACCTTATTGCCCGTACCCGCAACTAAATATTTGTGCAATGCAGCGAAATAATAAAGAGTTGTCATTCGTAATCTGGCCCTTGTATTAGCTAGTGACATAAATCGTTCTTCTTCATCTTTAACCTTTGGCAAAGCTGCAATCAAGCTATCGAAAACAGGAGTAAGATTAACTGTTGTCATGCTCACATTCTCAAAATTTTGCTTAAGCCAATCTATATGCGCAAGTGCTCTGGTTACTTGACTTTGGGCTTGGTGGATTGGCATTTCAATACAAAGGACGTTCAGTCCAGTTTTAGCGCACAATGTTGACGTCAATGCAGAATCTATCCCGCCGGAAACGCCTATGACAAATCCATTTACTTTGGCGTTAATAGCGTATTCCTTAAGCCAGTTTACAATGTGGTTAACGACTTTTTCTGATTGCATTTTTTAAGAATTTAAAATACTACCTTTGCAGGCAAAAGTAAACTAAAAGCCTTAAGTACTAAAATTTAAGTTTTGTATTTTATGAAGAACAAATTAATGTTGGGTCTATCAGTTGTTGTCTTGGTTTTGGCCTG